>NZ_JBHSRW010000074.1:0-10631 GCF_042659205.1 Leucobacter soli | reverse complement strand
CTGGGCGACCCGTCAGCCCTCACTTGCCCTGTCCAAAACCAACTAAAGCACTCTCTACGAAACTCGACACTTGACAGCCTCCTGCCGGACTTGCTTGTCGCGCTCCGAGGCGACGCATCGCGTCGCGCGCGGCAAGCCGAGCAGCTGCGCTGCTCGGCGGTTCGAGCCTGATAGGCGACGACGCGCAAAGGCCCCGCAATGCGGGACTTGCGCGGAGCCTCCTGCCGGACTCGAACCGGCCACCTGCGCTTTACAAGGGCGCTGCTCTACCAGATGAGCTAAGGAGGCGTGGGGTGGCCGGTCTCCCGGCCACCCTGACAGATTACCTGCCGTCGTCGGGGACTCAGGAGTCCTCGGACGTGGCGGACTCCTCCGCACCGTCGGTGCCGTTGCCCGACAGGTTGGAGATGATCGTGAGCAGGTAGTTCTCGAGGCCCTGATCGCGTGCCGGCCACCACTGCTGGCCGTTCACGATCACGGTCGGCGTGCTCACGACGCGCTGCGGCTCGTCGGCGGGCTGGAAGTCGGATTCCTCTTCACCGGTGAGCTGGTCGGTGCTCGCGCGCACCATCCGCGCACCGTCGGCGAGGCCGATGACCCCGACCTCGAGCGCCTGCTTGGTGTTGCCGTTGATGAAGTCGGCGAACTTCTGCGTCTTCACGCACTGCCTGATCTCGGTGGTCACATCGACGCCGGCGGCTTCGGCCTGCTCGAGCAGTTGGTCATCGGTCAGGCCGGTGGTGCCCTCCTGGGGCTGGACCTCCTCGCTCAACAGGAGGTTGTGCAGGGCGAAGGCGTGGTCGGGGTCGGAGTTGACGACGCAGCTCATGAGGTTACCCGCGCGGGTCGAGTACTTCGTACCGGCGGACTGGTTGTCGAGGAAGTTGATCGGGTAGACGGTGAGGTTCACATCGCCCTTGCCGACGTTGCTCTCGAGGAACGAGCCGTACTGCCCCTCGAAGTTGCCGCAAGCGGGGCACATGTAGTCGACGAAGACCGTCATGTCGACGGGCAGGGTCTCCCAATCCGATTCGACGGCCACGCGCTCAGCGCCCTCGGCCAGCGCCGGGGTCGGCACGACCGCGAGATCCTTGGTGAAGGTGACGCCGCCGGAGGCCATGTTCTCCGGGCCGGGGCCGGCGGGCTTGACCGCCTGGGTGAGCACGAGCGCGACGATCGCGAGGATCGCGAGCACGCCGAGGAGCACGCCGCCCTGCAGGTACAGCCGGTTGCGCTTCTCCCGCTTCTTCTCTGCCTCACGGGCGACGCGGGCCTGCTCGCGCGCCTGCTCGCGGCGCTCGTTCTTGGTCAGTTTCGGTTCTGCCATTCGTATCTCCGGTCGATTCGCCGCGCTCGCGGCTCCGTCTGATCGCGACGGTACGGGTAGAAGGGGGAGGTGCGCGCCGCGCTACTTCTTCTTGGCGCGTCGCTGAGCACGATTCTTGGGCTGCTCCGACTCGTCGCCGTCTTCAGCCGCGACCTGCTGCCCGAAGGCGCCGCGCTTGGTCGGCGCCGCGGGTGCGCCGCCCCGCCCTCGGCCGTTCCGCTGCGCCGCACCGGCACCGCTGACGGCGCTGTGGCCGTCCTCGTCGGGCGCGGTGTAGCTGAAGTTCGAGTCATCGAAGGAGGATTCCTCCTCGAGACCGCCGCCCTCGAGATGGACGTGATCCTCGGCGCCTTCTGCCGGGCGCACCTGCACCTCGAGGTTGTAGAGCAGCCCGAGGGACTCCTCCTTGATCTGCCCCATGGTGCTCTGGAACAGGGTGTAGCCCTCGCGCTGGTACTCGACCAGCGGATCGCGCTGCGCCATCGCGCGCAGCCCGATGCCCTCCTTCAGGTACTCCATCTCGTAGAGGTGGTCGCGCCAGCGGCGGTCGATCACCGAGAGCACCACGCGGCGCTCGAGCTCGCGCATCGCCTCTTCGCCGAGCGATTCCTCGCGCTTCTCGTAGGCGACCTCGGCGTCGGAGAGGATCTCGCGGCGCAGGAAGTCGCGGCCGATGCCCTTGCCGCCAGTCTCGCTCATGACCTCGTCGACGGTGATGTCGATCGGATAGATCTGCTTGAGGTCGTTCCAGAGCGCGTCGAGATCCCAGTTGCCGTCGCTGCCGTGCGAGTCGAGGATCGCGTCGATGACCTGCTCGCGGAACACGTCGACGCGCGCCTCGATGTCTTCTCCGTCGAGGATCTGGGAGCGATCCGTGTAGATCGCCTTGCGCTGGCGATCCAGCACGTCGTCGTACTTCAGGACGTTCTTGCGGATCTCGCTGTTGCGCTGCTCGACCTGGCTCTGCGCGCTCTGGATCGCGCGCGTGACCATCTTCGACTCGATGGCGAGATCGTCGGGGAAGCTCCCCCGGCTCATCAGCGCCGCCGCCGCACCCGCGTTGAAGAGGCGCATGAGCTCGTCGGTCAGCGAGAGGTAGAAGCGGCTCTCGCCCGGGTCGCCCTGACGGCCGGAACGACCGCGCAGCTGATTGTCGATGCGGCGCGACTCGTGACGCTCGGTGCCGAGCACGTAGAGGCCACCGGCGGCGATGACCTTCTCGGCCTCCTCGCCCACCGTCTCCTTCACCGAGGCGAAGACGTCGTCCCAGGCGGCCTCGTAGGCCTCCGGATCCTCCTCGGTGGAGAGCCCGCGTGCGGCCATCTCCTGCACCGCGAGGAACTCGGCGTTGCCGCCGAGCATGATGTCGGTACCGCGACCGGCCATGTTGGTCGCGACCGTCACGGACCCGAGACGCCCGGCCTGCGCGATGATCGCGGCCTCACGCGCGTGGTTCTTCGCGTTCAGCACCTCGTGCCGCACGCCCGCCTTCGCGAGCAGCCGGGAGAGGTACTCGCTCTTCTCGACGCTCGTCGTGCCGACGAGGACGGGCTGACCCGTCTTGTGACGCTCCGCGATGTCCTCGACGACCTGGGCGAACTTCGCCTCCTCGTTCTTGTAGACGAGGTCGGGCTGATCCTTGCGGACCATCGGCTTGTTCGTGGGGATCGGCACCACGCCGAGCTTGTAGGTCGACATGAACTCGCCGGCTTCGGTCTCGGCCGTGCCGGTCATGCCGCTGAGCTTCTCGTAGAGGCGGAAATAGTTCTGCAGCGTCACGGTGGCGAGCATCTGGTTCTCGGCCTTGACCTGCACCCCTTCCTTGGCCTCGATCGCCTGGTGCATGCCCTCGTTGTACCGGCGTCCGGCGAGGATGCGGCCGGTGTGCTCGTCGACGATCAGCACCTCGCCGTTGAGCACGACGTAGTCCTTGTCGCGCGTGAACAGCGCCTTCGCCTTGATCGAGTTGTTGAGGAACGAGATGAGCGGGGTGTTCACGGTCTCGTAGAGGTTCGTGATGCCGAGGTAGTCCTCGACCTTCTCGATGCCGGGTTCCAGCACGCCGATGGTGCGCTTCTTCTCGTCGACCTCGTAGTCGGCGCCGGGCTCGAGCTTCGTCGCGATGCGGGCGAACTCGGCGAACCAGCGGTTGGCCTCGCCCGACGACGGGCCGGAGATGATGAGCGGGGTGCGGGCCTCGTCGATGAGGATCGAGTCGACCTCGTCGATGATGGCGAAGAAGTGGCCGCGCTGCACGCGCTCGTCGGCGCTGCTCGCCATGTTGTCGCGCAGATAGTCGAAGCCGAACTCGTTGTTCGTGCCGTAGGTGATGTCGGCGGCGTACTCCTCGCGGCGCTCCGCGGGCGTCTGGCCGGCGAGGATGCAGCCGGTCGTCATCCCGAGCGCGCGGAAGATGCGCCCCATGAGGTCGCTCTGGTAGCTGGCCAGGTAGTCGTTCACGGTGATGACGTGCACACCCTTGCCCGCGAGCGCGTTGAGGTACGCCGGCATGGTGGCGACGAGCGTCTTGCCCTCACCGGTCTTCATCTCGGAGATGTTGCCGAGGTGGAGGTTCGCGCCGCCCATGAGCTGCACCGGGAAGGGGCGCAGACCGATCGTTCGCTTGGCCGCCTCGCGGACGGCGGCGAACGCCTCGGGAAGGAGATCGTCGAGGGTCTCGCCGTTCGCGAGACGCTCGCGGAACTCCGTGGTCTCGCCCCGCAGTTCCTCGTCGCTGAGCTCTTCGAACGAGGGCTCGAGCGCCGCGATCGTCTTCGCATAGCGTTCGAGCTTCTTCAGCGTACGACCCTCGCCGAAGCGCAGGGCTCGTTCGAGAACTGAGGCCACGTCGTGTCTCCCGTACGTTCGGGCGGCAGGCGCGCCGTATGCACACCGAGCCACCGTTGCCAAAATGTGACAACGCTAAAGCTTAGCAAGCCGAGACTGGGTGCGTCCTCCGATATCAGGCGGATCCTGCGCCCGTATGCTGGTCGCGTGAAGAGCGAAGGATCCAGCCGCTCGGCCTCCCCCGCCGCCGACCGCCTCCTCGTGATCCTGCCCACCTACGACGAAGCAGACACGCTAGAGGAAGTGACCGCGCGGATCTTCTCCGCAGTGCCCCATGCAGAGCTGCTGGTGGTCGACGACGCCAGCCCGGACGGGACGGGTGCGCTCGCCGAGCATCTCGCGGCGGTGGATCCGCGCATCTCGGTGCTGCGGCGACCCCGCAAGCTCGGGCTCGGCACCGCCTACATCGCCGGGTTCGAGCGCGCGATCTCCGGCGGCTACAGGTGGGCGGTCGAGATGGATGCGGACGGCTCGCACCTGCCCGAGGAGCTGCCGTCGCTGCTCGCGGCGGCGGAGGGCGGGGCGGGGCTGGTGATCGGGACGCGCTGGATGCCCGGTGGTCGGATCGAGGGATGGCCGTGGTATCGGCGTCTCATCTCCCGCCTCGGCACCGGGGTCGCACGCGTGGCGCTCCGCTCTCGGTTGCGCGACGCGACGAGCGGCTACCGGGTGCTCGAGACGAAGCGGCTCGCGGTCATCGAGCCCTCCCGGATCACCGCCCAGGGCTATGCGTTCCAGGTCGAGGTCGCGTGGGCGTTCGAGCGCCTCGGCGCGCTGGATCCGAGTTGCACGGTCGCCGAGGTGCCGATCACCTTCGTCGAGCGGCGTGCCGGCCGATCGAAGATGACACCCGGCATCGTGTTCGAGGCCCTGCGGCTGGTGCTGCAGTGGGGGTGGCGGTTGCGCTTCGCGCCCGGCCGGCTCGAGGCACCCGCGATGGTGACTACTTCTTCTTCTTGACGCTCTGCGTGAAGGTCCCGTTGAACACCGCCGTGTCGGTGCCGATTCGCACGCGTGCTTCCCACGCCACCCAACCGGTGGTGGGCTGCTTCCAGGTGACGCTCGTGGGCTTCAGCGTGCAGTCCATCGAGCAGTGCGAGTAGGCGATCCGGGATCCGCCCGGCGTGCGCACGACCGGGAGGGTGTACGGCTTTCCGACGGTGGCTGCGCTCCCGGTCAGCTCCTGGTCGCGGACCTGGAACAGGACCATGTGCTTCATCTTGTTCAGGCCCTGCAGCGAGCGGATCCGGTTCCATCCGAGCTTCAGGTGAGTGAGTTTCGTCAGCGGGCGGAGGTATTTCACGCTCGAGATCCGGTTGCTGCCCAGGTCCAGCTTCTTCAGCTTCGTCAGCGAACGGATCGCTTTGACGCTCCGCAGATTGTTTCTGCTGGCGTCGAGGCTCTTCAGCGTGCCGCGATACGCGGTGAGTCCCGAGAGCGAGGTGAGTCGCGCACCGCTCGCATGCAGATGCTTGAGCTTCGAGAGCTTGCCCAGACCGGAGAAGCTCTTCACCTTCGTGAAGCTGATGTCGAGCGATTGGAGTTTCGATGAACCGCCGAAGCCCGAGAGCGAGGTCAGCTGCCGATTCCACCGCAGGCTGAGGTTCTCGAGCTTCTTCATCTTCATGAGCCCCGCGACCGAACGGAGTCCGCCGCCCTCGATCTTCAAGGTGCGCAGTTCGGGCAGCCCCTTCCACTTCGCGAACGAGGCGATGCCGGTCGCCTGCAGCTCGAGTGTGCGCAGCGAGGTCAGCTTGTGGAGGCCGTGCAGGTCCGAGACCGAGTGGAACCGGTCGTATCCGCCCCAGACGAGGGTGCGGAGCCGCTTCAGCGGCGCGAGCGCCGTCACCGAGTTCACCTTCGTGTAGCCGATGTTCAGCGTCTCGAGCCGGGTCAGGCCTTCGAGGCGTCCGATCGTCGTCACGTTCGTGCCGTTGACGTCCAGCGAGCGGAGGCTGCGCAGCTCCTTCAACGGAGCGAGCGACACCACCGCAGTGTTCGACGCGTCGAGCTCGGTGAGGCTGGTGAGTCCGCGGAGCGGGGAGAGCGAGTCGATGCTTGTGCTGCCGAGGTCGAGCGTGGAGAGCTTCTGCAGGTCGGCGAGCTGCGCGATGGAGTCGAGCTGCTGGCCCTGCAGGTTCAGGCTCGTGAGGTTCACCGCGTGACTCAGCCCGCCGAGGCCGGAGATCGGGTTCAGCGGCACGTCATCTTCGTCGTAGTCGAAGCGCAGCTCGCAGTTCAGCGCGGTCAGCGATTCCATCTCGGCGATCGTGACGTCGCGGTACGGGGACGAGAGGGGCCGCTCCCCCAGCCCGGAGAGCACGCAGGCATGCAGGTCGCGGTCGGAGAACGACACGACCTCTTCGGGAACGGCTCCTGCCGGTGCGACCGCCCCGAAGAGCGCCAGCGCGAACCCGGCCGCAGCCGCGACCGGACCCGAGAATCCGCGGCGCCGATGGCGTGCGGCGGGACGTGCGGCTCGGCGTTCGCATTGCTTGGGATCCATGGCACCACCCTAGCCCGTCCCACCGACGACGGCGAGGTTCACGCGGGCACGACTGCGGCGGGGGTCGGCGCTCGCCGCACCCCCGCCGCAACGGGTGCCGGGCCCCGGTCTCCCGGGGTGACGGTCAGCCGTCGGAGAGCGAGATGACGCCGTAGTTCCATCCCTTGCGGCGGTAGACCACGCTCGGCTTCTGGGACTCGGTGTCGACGAAGAGGAAGAAGTCGTGGCCGACGAGCTCCATCTGGTCGACGGCCTCCTCGACGCTGAAGCGCTCGGCCGGGAACTCCTTCGTGCGGATCACAACGGGTGTGTAGTTCTCGGGCTCCGTCTCCGTGCCGTCCACGATCGGTACGCTGCCGGTCGCGACCGCCTCGATCGCCTCGAGCGGAGCCGGTGTCAGATCGACGACGTCGAAGTCGCTGGATGCGGCCTCTGCGAGCGAGGTGCGGCCGCGACCGCGACGATCCTGCTTGCGATCCTTCATGCGCCGGATGCGCTCGAGGACCCGGCCGTAGGCGAGGTCGAACGCCGAGTACTTGTCGGCGCCCTCGGACTCGGCGCGGATGAGCGGGCCGGGGCCGATGATCGTGATCTCGACGCGATCGCCGTTCTGCGGGCTGCGATCGGTGAGCCTGGACACTCGCACCTCGAAGGACTGCGCCTTCGGAAGGAGGGTGGCGACCTTTTCGGTCTTGGAATCCACATAGTTCTCGAAGCGGTCGGTGACGCCGATGCCGCGACCCCGGATCTGCACTTCCATGTTGACCTCCCTGGATTCAGGCGGGTGGCCCTCGCAGCGCACCTTCACGCCTTTCAGGAACCTTACCGCCCCCGGGCAGTTCGGTTCTACTCCTCGGCGGCATCTTGTGCAGTCTTCCCGACGGCTCCCAGCGTTCTTCCATCACCCCGCTCGACGACGCACAGCGCCGCAGCGCCGATCACCACGGCACCGACGGCCCGCAGCGCCCGGCTCGTTGCGGCGACCGTCGCTCCGGTGGTCACCACGTCGTCCACCAGCACGACCTCACGGCCGCGCAACGCGCCCCGCATCCGTCGGCGAACCTCGACCAGTTCCGCGTTCCGCAGTCTGGCACCCGGATCGAGCCCGACCTGCGCTCGGCGACCCGGCAGCGCCCGCAGTGCGTTCGGGAGCAGCAGCGGCTCGGCCAGGGCGGAGCGCACCAGCAGCTCCACATGGCGGTAGCCGCGCTCGCGCACTCGGGCCGCACGGGATGGCGCGGTCACGACGATGGGAGGATCCGGCCCGCGCGCGAGACTCAGCGCGGCGCGCAGTGGAGCTCGCAGTCGCGCGCCCAGGTGTGGCGCGAAGCCGGTACGCCCACCGTGTTTGAGCGCGAGCAGCAGGGCGCGCGGCGGGCCATTGTATGGACCGGCCACGCACACGGTCGATCCAGCGGCGGTGCGGACCCAGCGGGCCTCGCCCGCACCGCTGCGCAGCTCGGCGAGGCAGTCCGCGCAGCAGTCCCGGTCGGGCGCACCGCAGACGGCGCACTGCGTCGGCCAGATGAGCGCGAGCAGCCCATACCGCACCTCATCGAAGGAGCCGCCCAGCCGGGCGCGTACTCCCGCGCACGCGCTGGATTCTGTTCGCTCTCCCATGTTCACCAGACTGCCGCACCGCACTTCTCGCCAAGGCCGTTCCGCCGAATCCGTGGACAACCCGACCGCACGGCCCGATCCGCCGGGTTGTGAGCGCCGAAGCCCCGTCCGACGCCGCGTCCCCTCGTCCCGCCCCCGTCCCGTCGCCCGCCCCCGTCCCTGCCCCCGCCTCCACCACTGCGTTCCCGACCAGTGGCCCCTTTCCTGACGAGCGGCCCCGTTCTGCCCGGTGTGTACGCGGGCCGCTCGTCAGGAAGGGGGCCGTTCGTCAGTAGTGGGTTCCCAGAGGGCTGCCGCGGGCAGGCGTCGCCTGCCCTTGCCGTGGGCCTGATGGCGTGCGGTCGCAGGTGATCTCGGCGGGTGACTGCGGCCGCATGCTGTGTTCAGACGCGACTCACCCCGGTGAGCGGCCGTGACCGTGGCCGTGGCCGATGACGTTTCAGGGCAGGCTCGGCGGAGCCGAGCGCGGCAGCCCGGTGACAACGCTCCCGTCCGACCCTCCCCTGCTGCGCGCAGTTGCTCAGTAATGCGGGGTGCATGGCTCTCGCACCCGTTACTACTGAGCAACTGCGCGAGACGAGGAGGAGGACGGGAGGAGGAAGGAAGGAAGGATGAGGGAAGGATGAGGGAAGGATGAGGAGGAAGAGAGCGCGGCGGCCCGGGGCGCGGACTACCCCGAGCGCACGATCAGACGCACGTCCTCGCTCTGCAGCTGCCAGCCGCTGCCCTGCGGCCCGAACAGCCGCCCGTCGCCGTCGAGCACCCGGATCAGCGAACGGCTGCCCCCGCCGCTCACCGCCGCCGCATCCGCGACGGTGCCGATATCGCTCGGCAGCTGGCCGAGCGGGGCGAGGGTGACCTTCACCCCGGCGCCGGCCCGGCTCAAGGTGACGATCCGCGTCTCGTCGACCCAGTCGAGGTCGACCGGGGAGCCCGACGTCACCAGTTCGCGTCGGGCGATCTCACCGAGACCGACGGGCCGCTGATCCGCATCCCGCACGATCGCGATCACGAACACCGCCGTCATCCCGTCGTTGCCCTCGACGAGGACTGCCAGTCGGTTCCCGCCGGGCGACACGCGCACCGCCAGCGGCTCCCGATCCTCGAGGCCCGGCAACCGGAGCAGTTCCGGCGAGCTGCCCGGCAGCTGCACCAGGATCCGATCCGGATCCGACTCCGCATAGCTCCACACGTACCCGAAGCGATCGAGGGCCGGCTCGAAGAGACCGCGGCGCAGGTCGATCGTGACCGTGTCGTTCTGCGACACCCAGGTCACCGCGGAGCCGCTCTCGCCCCGATGCCGCACGGCCGCGCTCGACCGGTCGGCCGACAGCGTCACCGCGTCGGGATTCAGCTCCGCGATCCGATCTCCGATCCGCGGCAGCGGGACGATCTCGCCCCCGCTGAGGGTGCCGATCCCGTCGCCGCGGATCACCGTGGTGACCAGGTTCTCGACATTGCGCGTCTGGTTGTCGGGCACCGTCACCGACGCGGAGTCGACGATGGCCCCGTTCACCGAGATCTCGAAACCGGTGACGCCGGGCACCGACTGCAGGCTGGCCGCGATCTGCTGCTTCACCTGCTCCATGTTGGCCGGCTCCGACGTCAGCAGCTCGGGGGAGAACTCGATCCGCGCGATACCCCCGTTCACCGGCACCGAGTCGGACGCGAGCGTCGTCCCGCTCGGGAACCCGGTGCGCAGCGCCTGCGCGTCCGCCTCGTTCGGCCCGTCGAGCAGCCCGCTGATGATCTGGGTGCTGAGCGTCGCGCGGTTGAGGAACCATCGGGTCTCGGCCACGAGTCGGTTGTCGGGCGTCAGGAAGTAGAGCTGGCGGTTCGTCCACACCGCGGAGAAGCTGATCCGGTCGAGGATCACCCCGTTCGGCGCGGAGGAGATCCGCCATTCCCCGCCGACCTGCGTGAACTCGAACCGCATCACCGTCTCGGGGCCGGTCGGCAGCGGCGAGAGCGTGCCGGCCGAGTCGACCGTTGCGAGGCCCGAGAGGGAGAGCTCGCCCACGTTCTCGCTCGGCGACGCGTAGGGCTGGATCCCCTCGTCGATGAACACGCCGTCCTCCGGCTGCCACTGCGCCGCGTACGCCGGGGCGAGGAACTCGCGGGCGATCGCGTAGTCGTCGACGCTCGAGGTCGCCGCGCGGATAAAGCCGCGCACGATGTCCTCCTGGTCGGCGCCGGCCGCCGGACCCTCGGGGTTGAACTGCACCGGCTGCTCGCCCTGGTTGAGGCTCGCGAGCCCCTCGTGGACGGGCCCCTCGCTCGGAACGGCCTGGCACGCCGCGAGTCCGGCGGCGAGCGCCAGCGCGAGCATCA
>NZ_JBHSRW010000073.1:0-10723 GCF_042659205.1 Leucobacter soli | reverse complement strand
GTGCGCATCGAGACGTTCTGCGCGCGCAGCTCGCCGCTCGCGTCGGGCGTCGCGGGCGGCTCCGTATCGGGCGTCGCGCAGGCGGAGAGTGCGAGCAGCGGCACGGCCAGCGCCGCGATGAGACCTGCCGTGCGTTTCATGGTGCTGCCTCCAGGGACCGCGCGCGCGGTGCGGATGCACCCGCCTTCGATGAGTACTGTCTCGAACCCGGCGATCGTCTCACGGATCCGGGCATCGTCGGCGAGACGCTTTCGGCGCCGGTGACATTACTCTGTGAGAAGCGGGCCGGGGTCTCGGCCGTCTCGCGGACGAGAGAGGTTGCGCTATGAACCCCATCAAGGATCGACGGCCACCCGTACTCGTCGTTGCGCTCGCCCTCTGCACGAGCGCAGCACTCGGCATCGTCGGCTGCGCGCGGGAGGCGCCGGAGATACCCGCGGCTCCCGCGACGCAAGCGAGCGGCTCTCCATCGAACGAGTCCGAGGTCGAGACCACCGGGCCGCTGCTCACCAGCGGAACCCCGGTGGGTGTCATGGGCACGGATGAGGAGACCAGGGTGTGCTTCTACGGCGAGACGCTCTCGCTGCCGCCGGGCTGCCTGGGGCCGCTGCTCATCGGCTGGGATTGGGCCGAGCACCCGGGAGAATACCGGGAGTACGAAGGCCACCCCGGGCGGCGCCATGGGCAGTTCATCGTGACCGGGTACCTCGACGAGACCGCCGGCACCTTCACCCTGGTGAAGGCGGGGAGCGCCGACGAATACGTGTATCCCGAGGAAGTGCCCGACGAGGAGCTGTTCGCCACGGCGTGCCCGGAGCCCGAGGGCGGCTGGCGCGTGCTCGACGAGACGAAGACGAACGAAGACACCATGTACGAGATGTTCGAGGCCGCGGAGGGGATCGACGGCTTCTCGATGTCCTGGATCGACAGCTACACCGCGGCGGCGCCGGACGCGCAAGAGCACTCGGGCAATGATCCGAAGCACAGCATCTTGAACGTCAAGGTCGTCGACGATGTCGAGGCCGCGGAGGCCGCATTGCGCGAGATCTGGGGCGGCATGCTCTGCATCACGACGGGCAAGCGTACGCAGGCCGAGTTACTGGCGATGCAGCGCGAGATTCACTCCGAGCACGAATATCTCAGTTCCGCTCCCGAAGACGGCGAGTACCTCGGGGTCAGCACGCTCTACGACGACGGCACGCTGCAGCGGGAGTTCGATCGACGCTACGGAGCGGGGGCAGTACGAGTGAGGTCTGAACTCAAGGTCGTCGAGCCCGCGCCGTGAGCCGATGTCGTTGTCGATATCGATGGCGTTGTCGACGACGGTGCGCGCGGTTGAGACGATCATCGGCCGCGCGACATTCCGAAGTGAGGGCCGAATGCCGGCCCTGCACCGCGAGGAAGGCACGATCATGCACCGGCGATATCAGCGCGGGGCCCGGATCCTCATCGCACTCGCGCTCGGCCTCGCTGCTGCAGCGAGCACCGCCGGTTGCGCCGGCGAGACGCCCGGCGAGCCCGAGCCGCACGCACCCGCCATGCCGACGGACGGCGATCTGCTGACGACCGACTACCCCGTGACCGTGTTCGACAATACGGGCGGCGACGGCGAGGGCGCCCAGGTCTGCTTCGGCGGCGTCATGGAGTCGTACCCGCCGCAGTGCAGCGGGCCCGTGCTCATCGGCTGGAACTGGGACGAGCACGAGGGCGAGTTCGAGACGGCCTCCGGGGTGCGCTGGGGCGAGTTCGTCCTGACCGGGCGCTACGACGCCGAGGCCGAGACCTTCACCCTGACCGAGGTCCGCACCGAGTAGCCCGCGAGCACGGCCACCGCATCCTCGATGCGGATCGCGCGGCGAGATCGAGCGTCTCACGGCGCCAGAGTGTCGGCCTCTCACGGCGCCAGAGTGTCGGCCGTCGGCGCCGCCGAGCCGTCGAGCATCTTCGTGCCCGAACTGCCCTGCGTCGGCTTCGCCGGGCAGTCGATCTTGACGCCGCGGGCGTGCTTCTCGGCCGAGGAGTACCGGCGGCCGTCCTCGTCCCTCCAGTCCGGGTTCACCGGCAGCCTGAAATTCGCATCGCGGATCACGTAGCTGCCATCGTCGGTCTTGATGGTGAAGTCGCCGTCGATCTCCAGATAGGTGGGCTGCAGATAGAAGATGTTCGCGTAGCCCCACGGCACGGAGTTCTCCACCGAGATCGTCACCTTGTTCTCGGCGGACCAGGCATGGCTGTACTTCGTGCTCACCGCGAGCTTCACGATCTTGATGTTGAACGTCCACGTCTTCTCGACCGAGAAGGTCGCCTGCATGCCCAGCGATTTCTCCTCGATGAACTGGTGCTTCGCCGATTCGTGCCGGTCGGGCCCGCAGTTGTTGTAGACGTCGAGCACGTTCCATTGAGATCCGGGCGTCTCGACGATCTCCTGCCGGGTCGCCCGGTAGCTGCACTCCGGCTCGCCCTTCGAGCAGTACTTCTCGAGCAGCCGCTGCGCCTCGGCCCCGTCCGTGATGACGGTCGTCGGTTTCTTGGTCACGCGGACGCGGGGCATCGGATTCAGGTGGTCGTCCTGCATCCAGCGCAGATCGCAGCGGTAGTCGCTCTTCTTCACGGCCTTCCATGTGCCGGGATCGATGATGGCGCACTGCAGTTCGTCCTGCGCGCCGAGCAGCGGCGTCGCCTTCGCGTAGACCCAGAACAGCTGATTCGTGCCGGGCAGGCGATAGGTGAGCTCCTGCGAGATCACCTCGTTGCCCTTCGACTGCACGCACGACTCGGCCGTGCCGCCGGCCGCGACCGAGGCCGAGCTGATCGGCAGCCCGAGCGAGGCGCCCCCGCTCTTCACGCACTCGACAGGGTAGCCCTTCTTCGTCTCGCCGAATCGCGTCAGCTCGACATCGGGGCTCGCGATGGTCAGGTGGATGCGCGGTACACGAGAGGTCTCATTGCCGGCGCCGGCCTTCGGCATGCCCGATCCGCCGTCGGCGGACTCGTCGAACACGATCCCGCCGAACGGCTCGATCTGACCGGCGAGGGCGGGCGCCGCCTCGCTCTCGCCGACGGCCTTCTGCGCCTGCATCACGGTCTCCGCACTGCACCCGGCGAACGACAGCGCCAGGGCGGCTGCGAGGGCGAGCGCGGCCGATGCCGACGCGGCTCGGCGCGCACCGATCCGAAGCCCGGAGCATTCTCCGCCGGGCGTCATGCGATCCACCATCGTCGGCCTACTCCACGGTCTCGAGCGTCGCGCCGGCTGCCAGCAGATCGCTCGCCGAGGGGATCACGCCGCTGTTCAGCAGCTTCTGCACCTTGCTGCTCTTCACGGTCTTCTTGTGACCGTGATCCTCTTCCACCCACTTCGCGATGCTCGCGCAGTCGGCGTCAGCACCCATCGAGTGCTTCTCGAGGAACTTGAAGCGGTTGCCGTCCTCGTCCTTGTACTCGTCGCTCAGCGGCAGCTTGTAGACCGTGTCCGTGATGATGTAGACGTTGTCCTTCGTGGTGATCACGAAATCGCCGGTGAGCTCGAGGTACGAGAGCTGCGCGTAGAAGAGGTTCGTCTTGCCGTAGGGCACCGGCTGCTTCACGACGGCCTTGTACGAGTTCTCGATCTTCCAGATGTGCTTGAACGAGGCCTTGATCTTGGCGGAGACCTTGTCGTGCGCAGGGTTGCCGTAGCCGCCCGAGATCGCGCCGCCGATCGTGTACGCACCCTGGAAGGTCTTGGCCTGCGCCCACTTGTGCTCGGCGCTCTCGTGACGGTCGGGGCCGCAGTTCGTATACGTATCGAGCAGCGTCCACTCCGACTCCGGCGGGCTCACGACCCGCTGCCGCGTCGAGGTGTAGTCGCACTCGGGCTGCTTCTTGCTGCAGTTCTCGGTCAGCAGTTGCTGCGCCCGCTTCGCATCCTTCACCTCGACCACGTTCTTCGCCGTCACCCGCACGCGCGGCATCGGGTTCGTCCAGTACCCGTGCTGCATCCAGCGAACGTCGCAGGTGTACTTCGTCTTCTTGATATCGACCGGCTTCCAGGTGCGCGGGTCGAACATGTTGCACTGCAGCTCCGGGTTGCCGATGAGCGGATTCTTCACGTAGATCCACAGCAGATCGGTGGTGCCGGGCAGACGATAGGTCTGCTCCACCGACATCCAGGTGCCCGCTGTGATCTCGGTGCACGATTCGCCGGTGGTGCCCGCGGGAATGTTGATGGTGCTCCACGGCAGATCCAGGCAGTTGCGCTGCTTGCCGCCGTAGGTCTCGCCGAAGCGGCTGATGGTGACCTGCGGGCTCGCGATGGTGAGGTGGATGCGCAGCCGATCCACGGTCTCGGTGACCCCCTGCGTCGACTGCAGCGCCTGCTTCTGCCCGGCGTTGAGGCCCTGGGTGAGATCCGTCTTCCCCTTGGGCATGTCGAGTGCGGCCATCGGCTCGTACTTGTCGGCGAGGGTCGGCACCTCGTTCTCCGATACCGGGGCCGTGTCGGTGATGGCCACGGGCTCGACGTCTCCGGCCATTCCGACGAACCCGCTCTGTTCATCGCCGACGGCCTTCTTCGCCAGGTTCGCCGTGTCGGGCGTGCAGCCGCTGACACCGAGCGCGAGCGCGGAGCCGATGGCGATGGCGGTCAGCCAGAGTGCGCTGCGCGACTGCCTGCGCGGTTCACGTGACGTGTTCACGTCTGTGCTTTCCGTTCGAGAGGTTCGAGATCCTGCGTCGTTCACCGTGCGCCCGCCCATCACAATTCATCCGCGGTCGGGGCCGGGCTGCCGTCGAGCATCTTGGTACCGGTACTGCCCATCACTGCCTTCGTCGGGCAGTCGATCTTGAAGCCGGCCGCGTAGTGAGAGGCCATCGGGATGGTCCGCCCGCGCTCGTCCTTCCACGCCTGGGAGAGGGGGAGCTTGTAGGTGATGTTCTTCAGCCGGTAGTTCTTGTCCTTCGTCACGACGTCGACGTCGCCGGTCACCTCGAGGTAGTTGACCTGCAGGTAGAAGATGTTGGCGTACCCCCATGGCACGGGGTTGTCGATCTCGTTCTCGTAGCTATTGGTGAATTCCCAGGCCCCCTCGAGCTCGAACTCACCGCCGATGTTGAACTTGGTCTCGGGGATCTCGACCTCGCCCTCGAAGCTCAGGCCGACCGAGTTCTCCCAGCCGAACTTGCGCTCCTTCGCCCAGGTCTGGTGGCCGACCTCCTTCTTGTCGGGGCCGCAGTTGTTGTAGACGTCGAGCACCTTCCAGTCCGACTTCTCTGAGGGCACGAGCTTGCGCTTGGCCCCGGTGAAGTCGCAGTTCGGCTGGTTCTTGGTGCAGTACTTCTCCATGATCTCCTGCGCATTGCCGCCGTCCTCCACGACCTCGGTCTTCTTCAGCTGGAGCTTCACCTTGGGCATCGGGTTACGACCGTGGCCGTCGTCCTGCAACCAAGCCGCACCGCAGGTGTACTTCGAGTTGATGTTCGTCTCCCACGTGCCCGGATCGATGACCGAGCACTTGAGCTTGTTGTCGCCGATATCGGGGATCTTGACCCAGATCCACAGCAGATCCTTGACCCCGGGGATACTGTAGGTGAGTTCGAGCTCAGGTATCCCCTCGCCATCGAGGCAGGAGTGGGTCACCTCCCCCTTCTTGACCGTCTTGGCGACCTGCGGGTAGCCCATCGGCCTGTTGTCGTCGCTGTAGCACTGCTCGCGCCGGATCGCGCTGCCACCGGCCGGGTTCTTGAACGTCTCGCCCTTCAGCTCGAGGTCGTTCTCGACGCTGACGATCTGCAGGTGGATGCGCGGCCAGATCGAGGCCTCGTATTCCGCCGCCTCGGCGCCCTTCGGGGCGGCCGGCGGGTCGGTGTCGGGCGTGCTCTCCTCATCGATCGGATCGACGGTGTCGGCGAAGTCGGGCTCGGTCGCGGTGCCTTCGGGTTCGGTCGCAGTGTCTTCGGCCTCGACGTCTTCCACCTGCTCGGCGACCGGCGCGTCGACTTCTTCGCCCACCGCCTTCTTCGCCTGAGCCGCGCTCTCGACGCTGCACCCGGCTACGCCGAGCACGAGCATGCCGACGAGTGCGACGGCGCCGATCCAGCGGCCGCCTCGGCGGATCCGGTTCTCCGGGTTCATCGATTCTCCCTGTTCTCACCCGTGAATCGCACCTGGCGATGCGATCCAAACTCTTGCATTAAAAGTAGTATTGCATGCAGTGCATTAACAACACAAGTGGTCGTTGAAAATCAGATTCCGCCGTGCGTCAGACGCCTCATGAACTCCACGATCAGACCGTTCGTCGTCGCCCCATCGGGGAGCCGCGGCCCGCTGAGCGAGAGCTGGGCGGCCATGATGGGCCCCATACAGGCTGCGAAGAGCGCGGCACCGCGCGCGACCGGCACGAGCGACCCCTCGGGGTACCCTCCCCGCGCCAAACTGTCGGCGACGATCCGATCCTGCGCCTGAACCCAGGCCTGCATCATCGATCCGGCCACCTCGGGCGGACCGGTGATCAGCCCGAGCGCCGACGGCGGGGACTCCTCGATGTTGTCGTAGGAGCGATCGACCCAGCCCGCGGCCTGCATCGCATCGAGCGAAGCGGCGACGGACTCGGCGATCGGCTCGTCCACGGGCCGCTCCAGGATCCCGTCGACCAGCGCATCGAGCCATCGATCGAAGTAGTCGAGCAGGATCGAGGCCTTCGAGGGGAAATGCGTGTAGATGGTACGGATCGCGACGTCCGCCTCCTCCGAGATGTCATCCATCGAGGTTTCGAGGTAGCCCTTCTCGGCGAAGAGGCGATTCGCCGCTTCGGTGATCCGGGCGCGCGTCCGCGCCTTGCGGCGCGCATGACGGGACTCGGCGGGTGCCGCTTCCGGCTGATCCGGGCCTTGCATCATCATTCTGCTTCCTTAGAAGGTGCGTGCACTGCAACTTGGAAGTGCGTGCACTTTATGCTCGAGTAGCAATTCCACTACTCTTGCATAAAGACAATACTTGCGGCACCGGCCTCGAGTCGATGACCGGAGCACCGAGACGAGAGGGTCGGCCCGTGAACGAGCCGCTGAGTGCGCACACTCCCCCGATACGCAATGCACACGAGGCGCCGGGATCCGGCCGGCCGGCCTCCGTCCCGGCGCAGGAGTACCACCGGCATTCGCGACTCAGGCATTCGCACTACCGGCATTCGCACCGCCTCGCCGCGGCCGCGGGACTCGGGATCCTCGCGCTGCTTCTGGCCGGGTGCGCGCCCGCGGGCTCCGCCGGGATCACGACGACGGTCGGCGACACGCCGAATCAGGATGTCGTCTCGCTGCCGGGCGAGGTCGACGTGCAAATCGAGCAGGCGGTGGAGGCGCTTCCCGGGCTCGCCGAGGCCGCGCTCCGGGAATCGGGTGTTCCGGGCCTGGCGGTCGCCGTGGTGCACGGGGACCGGATCGTCTTCGCCGAGGGCTACGGCGTGCGCCAAGCCGGCACCGACGCGCCGATCACGGCGGACACCGTCTTCCAGGTGGCATCGGTCTCGAAGCCCCTCGCGGCGACCGGTGTGGCCGCGGCGAACGGCGCGAGCGACGGGTCGCTGAGCTGGGACACGCCGATCTCGGAGCTGCTCCCGGAGTTCGCGTTCTCCGACCCGCTCGTCACCGAGCGCGCCACCGTCGGCGATGCCTTCAGCCATCGCACCGGACTCTCCACCGGCGCGGGCGACGACCTCGAGGATCTGGGCTTCGATCGTGCGACGATCCTCGACCGCCTCCGCCTGCAACCGCTCGACGACTTCCGCTCGAGTTACCACTACTCCAACTTCGGCCTGACCGTCGGAGCCGAGGCGGTCGCCGCGTCGCGGCACGAGAGCTGGGATGCGTTGATGGACGAACTCGTGTTCGGTCCGCTCGGGATGGCCTCGTCCTCCGCCCGGCACGACGACTTTCTCACCCACGAGGATCGCGCCCGTCTGCACGCGCTCGAGGACGGCGAGTTCGTCGCGAAGTACGACCGGGATCCCGACGCCGAGGCCCCCGCCGGCGGCGTCTCCTCGACCGTCAACGACCTCGCGCGCTGGGTGCGGATGCTGCTCGCCGAGGGCGTGCTCGACGGCGAGCAGATCGCCGACCCCGACGCGCTGGCCGCCGCGATGAGCGCGCAGACGGTCTCGGGCACGGGGCCCGGGATCGACGGGCGGCCGTCCCACTACGGCTTCGGCTTCAACGCCTCCCCGCAGGTCGGCGGACGGATGGCGATCTCGCATTCCGGCGCCTTCGTGCTCGGCGCGGCGACCAGCTTCCAGATCGTCCCGACGCTCGACCTCGGCATCGTGGTTCTCACGAACGGTGCCCCGGTCGGCGTGCCGGAGGCCGTCGCCGCCCAGTTCCTCGACCTGGTGCAGTACGGGCAGCCGACGCGCGACTGGGTCTCCGACGCCCGCGGCTTCTTCGCCGGCTACACGACGCCGATCGGCGACCTCGTCGACGAGACGTCGCCGGCCGATCCCGAGCCGGCCCCGAATCCCCAGTCGCTCATCGGGGTCTACGACAGCGCGTACTTCGGGGAGCTCCGCGTCTCCGAGACCGATGGTGACCTGCTGATCCGGCTGGGGGCCGGACTCACCACGGAGCTCGCGTTGATCCCCTGGGACGGTACGATCTTCTCGTATTCGCCGAGCAGTGAGAGCGCGCCATGGGGTTCCCTCTCCTCCGCCCGCTTCAGCGACGACGGGCAGACCCTCACACTCGACTCCTTCGATGAGCACGGATTGGGAACCTGGACGAAACGTGAGTAGAACGGCCCCGGATCATGCGTTCCCCATTGCGGGGAGCGCGCGTTCCATCTGGGGCCCCGCCGCGCTCATGCTCGGCCTGCTCGCCGCGATCGTCGCAGCGCCGCTCGCGCTCGAGGCGATCCTGCCCGACCTGCCGCGCGACCGCGTCGGCGTCTACGAGCGGGTGATCCTCTCGGAGCCGGGGCCCGCGGGCGACGTCTACGCCGGCTTCATCGCGCCGGCCGGATGGATCTGGGTGGGGAGCCGCGAGAGCGGGTTCTTCACCACCGACGACGGGCGGGATTCGATCCGCGTGGCGCTCCGCACGGACGTCGCCGACCCCGACGCGCTGCTGCGCGACGGCGTGCCGCTCGGCGCGGTGGCACTGCCCACCGGCGGCCTGCTGTCGCACGACGGGCTCTCGATCTCCGCCCTCCAATACGACCTCGCCGCCGGTGACAACCCGGCGATCAGCATCATCGCGTGCACCGACACCGAGCCCGCGGACTGCGTGACGCTGCTCGGCACGTTCAGCGCCGGCGACGAGGCGGATCGCGACCGCGCGCAGCAGGCGCTCGTGCGCGTGCTCGCGAGCGTGGAGCTGGATCGATGAGCGGGGCGGCACGGCGCCGTCGCCGCGCTCCGGCGTCCTGGCAGCCGCGGCAACCGGCCTTCTGGATCCTGGCGGTCGGGATCCTCGCCTGCGTGCCGCTGCAGCTTCGCGGCCTGATTCAGCAGGAACCGCCCGCGGAGGTCCTCGGGATCTCGCTGCTGGTGGGCGCGATCGAGGTGCTGCTCTTCTGGGCGATCGCACTGTTGCTCTCTCGCGACCGGCCGCGGCCGGTCGGCCTGCGCCTCGTCGCGCTGGCCTGGGGGCTCGCCGTCGTGCAGGTGATCGCCTCGTTCTCGAACACGCACTACTTCAGCGTGCTCAACGGCCTCGGCCTGCACGCCTTCGCCGCGTCCATCGCGGCTCCCGTCGACGAGGATCTGCTCCGCTTCGTCGGCACGCTCGGGGTGCTGGCGCTGGCCGCGCAGCGCCGGATCACCGCCCGAGACGGCCTCGTCTACGGCTTCCTCGTGGGCGCCGGATTCGAGGTGTCCGAGAATCTCGCCTTCCTCTTCAGCTCGACGGATCTCGCCGGGACCGTGCAGCTGGCGCTGATCCGGCTCGGCATCGGCTTCGGCCTGCACGCGCTCTGGACCGGGATCTCGGGAGCTGCACTGGCCTACGTGCTGGCCCGGCGCCGGGCCGGAATGCCGGCGCGCTGGCGCGTCGCCGCGCTCGGACTGCTGGCGCCCATGCTGCTGCACGCGCTCTGGGACGCGCCCGCGCCATCGATCCATCCCCTGCTCGTCTTCGCCGTGCTCGGCGTCGTCTACGCGGTGACGCTCGCCGCGTTCGGCGGGATCCTCGTCGCCACCAGCCGGCGCGCACGAGACAGTACGTGATCGTCCGCGCTGTACGCCTTCGAGGGACGATCTCGTACTGTTTCGACGGCCCGGTACTGTTTCGACGGTCCCGTAGGGTTCCGTGCAGCGGTCTCGGCGATCCGAGGCCGATCCGAGGGCTCTGAGCCGATAGCCGCATGATCCGCGACTGGCCCGACACGCAGCGAGAGCCCGGCCGGTGGCCGGGCTCTCGCTGCAATGTCCGACGCGGCTCGGGTGCAACCCATGCCACAACTCATCAGATTGTGGATCCTAGGGGAATTGAACCCCTGACCTCGTCATTGCGAACGACGCGCTCTACCAACTGAGCTAAGGACCCGTGAACCCGACCAGCTTAGCAGCGCGGGGAGGCTCCGAGAAATCCGGAGACCTAGCCCGCGTTGCGGCGGGACCGGAGCACGGCGTCGAGGTCCAGACTGCCGTCGCTCGTGTCGCCGACGACGCCCATCCGGCGCAGGCGCTCGGCCGCGGCACGCTGCCTCGCGTGCTGCGCGTCCGCCGCCGTTACCTTTGACGGTGCCGGTGCCGCCGCTGGC
>NZ_JBHSRW010000072.1:3257-10742 GCF_042659205.1 Leucobacter soli | reverse complement strand
CCGCGCGGCTGCGTCGGACTCGGAGCGCCTGCGTCGGGAGCCCGACGCGTCTCCGTTCCCGGCGTACCCGGGTTCCGAGCGCCGCGGCCGCCCGGGCGTACCGCCCTTCCCCTTCTTAACGCGTCTCGGGTCGTAGTCGCCCGGCGCGCGGTACCCGCCGCCGCGCTTAGCCATCTGCGACTGCCCCGGTGCTCCCGGCGGCGGCATCGTCCGAACCCGCCGATCCGGACTTCCTCGCAGCACGCAGGCGCGCCCGCTCCGCCCGGATGCCCCGCCTCGTCTCGCGGTTCGTCCGCGCCGTCTCCCGGCGGCGCTCGACCGCGTAGTAGAGCGTGGGCAGCACGATCAGGGTGAGCACCGTGGAGGAGAGCAGACCGCCGATCACCACGACGGCGAGCGGCTGCGAGATGAATCCGCCGTGCCCGGTGATCCCGAGCCCCATCGGCACGAGGGCGAGGATGGTCGCGAGCGCTGTCATCACGATGGGGCGGAAACGCAGCGAAGCGCCGTGCACCACGGCGTGGCGCAGCGTCTCTCCGCGTTCACGCAGCTGGTTCACCAGGTCGATGAGCACGATCGCATTGGTGACGACGATGCCGATGAGCATGAGCACGCCGATCAGGGAGGCCACGCCGAGGGGGATCCCCGTCGCGATGAGCAGCAGCAGTGCGCCGGTCGCCGCGAACGGCACCGAGATGAGCAGCAGCAGCGGCTGCAGCAGGCTCTTGAACGTCGCGACCATGACCACGTAGACGATCAGGATCGCCACGAGCAGTGCGAGGCCGAGCTGTTCGAAGGCGTCGGCCTGCTGCGACATGACGCCGCCGATGTTCGCGGTGGACCCCGCGGGCAGTTCGACGGACTCGAGCGCCGCGTTCACGGAGATGCCGGCCGTGCCCAGGTCGTCGCCCTCCGGCAGCGCGGAGACCGTGGCGATGCGGGCGCCGCCCTGGGTCTTCACCGTCACCGGGCCGTCGGCGACCTCGATCGTCGCCAGCGACGAAAGACGCTTCTCGCCGTCGGCGGTCTGGATCTTGAGCCGCTCGACGCCCTCGAGGTCGTCGGGTGCCTCCCCCTGGGAGAGGTAGATGCCGATGCTCGTGTCGTCGAGCACGATCTGGCCGACCTGAGAGGGCTGCATCCGCTGCGCGACGATGCCGGCGACGGCCGTCTCGGTCAGGCCCGCCTTCGACGCCTTGGCGCGGTCCACCTCGATGTCCAGGTAGGGGCGCGACGCCGCGAGGTCGCTCTCGACCTGCATCAGGCCGGGCTGGGCCTCGAGCGCCGCGACCACGGCGTCGCTGGCCTCAGCGAGGGCGTCCTGATCCGGCGCGGAGACCGCCACCTCGATCGCGCTCGAGGTCGTCACGCCGCCACCCGACTGGCCGAGGGAGAAGGTTCCTGCGTCCGGGAGCGCGTCGACCGCCTCGCGGATCTCGGTCTGCACCTCGGCCTGATCCGCCGTCTCATCGGTCGTGATCGAGTAGCTGAGGACGCCGTCTCCGCCGCCCCCGAAGATCGCGGTCATCCCGCTGCCGCCGTTGCCGATCGTCACCTGCACCGACTGGACGGCCGCGACGCCGTCCAGCGCGGTCTCGACCTTCTCGGCCTGCGCCAGCTGCGCGTCGAGACTGGTCCCGGGCTCGAGCGTCTGCGTGAGACCCACCGAGTTCTGCTCGTCCGAGCCCAGGTAGTTCGTCTTCATCAGCGGCGTCGCCGCCAGTGTGCCGCCGAAGACGAGCAGCGCCGCGATCAGCGTGATCGCCGGATGCGTCAGCGTCCAGGTGACGATGGGCCGGTAGGCGCGCTGCAGCCGGGTCTCGTGGTCGTAGCCGTCCGACGCGGCCGATCCCGCTGCCGGCTCCGCGGTCGCCGTGTCCATGGGCGCCTCGGCTGCCGGGGCCTGATCCACCATCGCGGGAGCCTGATCCACCACCGCCGGCGCGGTCGCCTCGGCCCTGCGCGACGCCGGCCGACGACCGGACGCAGCGGCGTGGACGCGCAGGAACCAGTAGGCGAGCACCGGCACGATGGTCAGCGCGACGAGCAGCGAGGCGCCGAGCGCGATGGCGACGGTGAAGGCGAAGGGCCGGAACAGCTCGCCGACCATGCCCGAGACGAACGCCATCGGCAGGAACACGGCGACCGTCGTGACCGTGGACGCGGTGATGGCTCCGGCGACCTCGCGCACCGCCTCGACGATCACCGCGGATCGATCCTCCTCCGGCCGGTCGCCGAGGTGACGCTTGATGTTCTCGATCACTACGATCGAGTCGTCGACCACACGGCCGATCGAGATCGTGAGCGCACCGAGCGTGAGCATGTTCAAGGTGTAGTCGGCGAAGTTCAGACCGACGAAGGTCAGCAGGACCGAGACCGGGATCGAGATCGCCGTGACGAGGGTCGCGCGCACCGACATGAGGAAGATGAGGATCACGATGACGGCGAAGACCAGTCCGAGCAGCCCCTCCGTCGTGAGCGTCTCGATCGACCGCTCCACGTAGGGCGCCTGGTCGAAGATGACGGTGAGCCGAGCGCCCTCGAGGGCGTCCGCGAGTTCGGGCAGCGCATCCTGGACGGCATGCGACACGTCGACGGTGTTCGCCGCCGAGAGCTTGGTGACGGCGATGGTGAGCGCCGGTGCGCCGTCGACCCGCGAGATGCTCTGCTCGGGGTTCGCTTCGAGCGTCACCTCCGCCACGTCGCCGATCCGAATCGTCGGCAGCGGCTCGCTCTCCTCGACGTCGGCGTCCTCAGCGCCCTCGGTGTTCGTCGGCGACGGCGTCATCCCGATGCCTGCGCCGCCCTGCTGCGCGGCCTCCGCTGCAGCCGCCGCCTCGGCCGCAGCCTCGGCCTGGGCCTTCGCCTGCAGCAGCGCCGGATCGCGCACGAGCGGCAGATCCTCGATCTGCTCGACCGAGTCGAGCCTCGACCCGGCCTGCACCGCGAGCGTGCGGTCCCCATCGGTGATGCTGCCGGCCGCGATCAGCACGCCGCTCTGCTGCAGCGCATCGGTGATCGACTTCGTGGTGAGCGATTCCTCGGCCAGCTCGTCGGCGTCCGGGACGATCGTCACCCGGTCGCCCCGGGCGCCGTTCAGCTGCGCCTCGCGCACGCCGTCGAGGTCCTCGAGCTCCGGCAGCGTGAGCCGCTCGACGAGCCGGGCGGTCTCCTCGAGATCGGTGCCGGCGGGCGGCGTGACCGCGACCTGCACGATCGGGAAGTCGTCGATCGATCCCGACATCACCGACGGGTCGACGCTCTCCGGCAGGATCCCCGAGATGCGCGAGATCGCGCGCTCGACCTTCTGCTCGGTGACCGCCAGATCGACTCCGTAGGCGAACTCGGCGAGCACCATCGACGCGCCGGTCGACGAGGTCGCCGTGGTCTGCTCGAGGCCGGGCACACCGCGCAGCGCGGTCTCGATCGGGCCGGAGACGTCGTTGTTCACGACCTCGGGCGAAGCACCCGGATAGCTCGCGACGACCACGACCGCGGGGAACTGCACCGAGGGCATGAGCTCCTGCTTCAGTGCGCCGACGCTGAGGAAGCCGAAGACCGAAGCGACGATGGTGACGAGGGCGATGAGCGCGCGGTTCTTCAGGCTGAGCCTGGCGAGAAGATGCATGGGTGAAGTCTCCCACACCCCTCTGACACGAAACCCGCGGCGGAGCGCCGCACCTGCAGGATCGCACCGATCTGCAGTATCGCACCCGCAGCACGGGTTTCGCAGGTGCTGCTTCGCAGATCGGTGCGATCCTGCGGACCACGCCGGGCGCTCCGCCCGCACTGCGCGATCCTGGGTCCCGGCAGCGCCATAATTGAAGGATGCCTCGCAATCGCCGCACCCTGGGCGCGGTCTCCCCCGACGACTTCGAACGGCTGGCAGGGCTCCGCCGCATGCAGGGCCTCGCACTCGCGCTGCTCGGGATCATGGCGATCGTGTTCATCGTCTCGTTCGCCCTGCAGACGCACTACCCCTGGCTCGGTTTCGTGCGCGCGGCGAGCGAGGGCGGCATGGTCGGCGCGCTCGCCGACTGGTTCGCCGTCACCGCGCTCTTCCGCCGGCCGATGGGGCTGCCGATCCCGCACACCGATCTGATCTCGAGCAAGAAGGACGAGATCGGCGCCGGTCTCGGATCCTTCATCGAGCAGAACTTCCTCGCCGACGACGTGGTGCACGAGAAGCTGGCCGGGATCAGCGGCGCCCGCGCCGCAGGGAAATGGCTGCAGCAGCCGGGCAACGCCGAGCACCTGACCGAGATCGCCTCGAGCATCGGCCTCGGGGCGCTCACCGTGCTCGACGACCAGGACGTGCAGGAGCTCGTCGAGGCCCTGGTCCGCCGGCACGTCGTCGACCCGGCCTGGGGGCCCCTGCTCGCCCGCGCGCTCGATTCGTTCGTGGAAGGAGGTCACCAGGAGCCGCTGCTCGACATCGCCGCGTCGCGGCTCGAGGACTGGCTCGTCGCGCACCCCGAAGCGTTCGAACGGATGGCCTCCTCCAGGCTTCCCTCCTGGCTCCCGGGCATAGCCCACCGCTTCGTCGACGACCGACTGCACAGCGAGGCCGTGCGCTTCGCACGATCCGTGGCGAAGGATCGGGATCACCCCTTCCGGGTCGCCGCGCGCGGGTTCCTCGCCGAGCTCTCCCGCGACCTCTCGGAGAAGCCCGAGCTGCAGGGTCAGCTCGAGGCTTTCAAACACGAGGTCTTCGACAGCCCGAGGATCCGCGCGCTCGCGGCCAGCACCTGGGCCACCGCGCGGGCGGCGTTCGTGTCGATGCTCGAGGATCCGCGCAGCGAGCTGCGCATCCGCATGGTCGCGGCGCTGCAGGATTTCGGCCGGCGGCTGCTCGCCGACAGCACCCTCCAGTACAAGATCGACGTCTGGGTGATGCGGGCGGTGGAGCACCTGGTGGGACGCTACCGGCGCGACCTGGCGAACGTCGTCACGGAGACGGTGCAGCGCTGGGACGCGCAGGAGGCGGCCGAGAAGATCGAACTGCAGATCGGCAAGGATCTGCAGTTCATCCGCATCAACGGCACGGTGGTCGGATCGCTCGCCGGCCTCGCCATCTACACCGTCGCCGTCCTCGTCATCGCCCCGCTCACCGCCTGACCGGTCGCGTCGATCGGTCGATCAGTCGGCGAAGGCGACCGGCAGCTGCATGTCCTGCACGCGATCGCTCCCGGCCGTGTGGTCGGCGCGGGTGGTCACGGCGCAGCGGACCGCCGTGCAGTCCAGGTCGCTCTGCGACGGCCCGGGGACGAGCAGTCGCGCGGTGAACCCGCCGGTGGCGGGGTCGTCGTAGCCCTGCGTCGCGAAGGATCGCCACGCCCAGTCGTCGGTGATCCAGACGCTCGCCTGCGGATCCGCGGCCGCCGATCCGGCGCCGCCGACGGCGTCGGGATCCTGCTCCTCCATCGCGTCCTCCGGCAGGCCGCCCAGGCAGGGCATCGGCTTCTCCCCGGGCTCGGGCACCGCGCAGATGCCCACGTAGATGCCGATGCCGGGGTCGAAGCCGCTGCCGCGGACCACGAGCACGTCGCCCGGGCTCAGCTCGGCGAGGTTCGCAGGGGCGCCGTCCGGGCTCTCGATCTCGAGGGAGCGCGTGCGCCCGTCCGCCCCGGTCGCGCTCGTCGCAGGGACGAAGCCGTCGGGCACGGACTGACCGGATCCGCCCGCGCTGCGGTGCGAGAGGATCGGCGCGACGATCGCCGTGACCGAGCCGATCAGCACAAGCGCGGCGACGACCCCCACGGCGATGAGGGCGCGGCGTGCCCGGCTGCTCCGAGCGGCGTGTCCGGCCATTCGTCCATGCTAACGCTCAGGCGCTCGCCACGGCTGCGCGTGCTAAACTTGCGCCCATACGTCTATTGGGTTGAATATGCCTCGCGGGCCATGCTTCACACGCATGCGCATTCGCGGGGCCCGAATGTGTAAGGGGGTCACGCATGGGGCGCGGCCGTCAGAAAGCAAAGCACACCAAGGTCGCACGGGAGCTGAAGTATTTCAGCCCGGACACGAATCTCTCGGACCTCGAGCGCGAGCTCGCGGCGAAGCAGGCGAGCAACGACCCCTGGGCGGAGTACGCCGACAAGTACAACGACGACGAGGAATTCGACGACGAGGAATAGCCTCGGTCGATCGGCACGGATCGGTTCGGGTCGAACCGGTGCAGGTCGGATCCGCTCGGCGTGCACCGGCTCGGCGTGCACCGGCTCGGGATGTGCCGGCTCGACCCGGTACGGCGCAGCTCAGGCGCGGTAGTCGCCGACCAGGCGCACGGCGCCCCCGTCGACGCCCTTGGCGCCCTGCTCGAAGCCGGCGAGATCCCGCGCGCCGGTCGAGATGACACCCGCCCGCCAGGTCTCGAGCCCCTCAACCCGCAGCGCTTCGGCGACGGCGTCGGCTCGGCCGGCCTCGACGACGGCGAACATGCCGATGCCGAGGTTCCAGGCGCCCTCGAGGCTTTCGAGCGTGTGCCCGCCCAGCTCGGCGAGATGTCGGAACACGGGGAGCGGGGACCAGGTCGCGCGATCCAGCTCGACCCACGCGCCGAGCGGCAGCACGCGGGCGAGGTTCGCCGCGATCCCCCCGCCGGTGACATGGCTGAGCGAGTGGATCGCACCGTCCAGCGCCGGGCTCTCGAGCACGCGCAGCAGCGGCCCGGTGTAGAGCGCGGTCGGCTCGAGCAGCGCCTCTCCGTAGGTGGCGCCGAGATCGGCCGCGTGATCGCCGTACCCGATGCCGCGTTCGGCGAGGATGTGCCGCACGAGCGAGAAGCCGTTCGAGTGCAGGCCCGACGCCGCCATCGCGAGGACGACGTCGCCGTCCTCCACGAGCGCGGGCTGCAGCATACGATCCGCTTCGACCACGCCGGTCGCCGCGCCGGCCACGTCGTAGTCGTCGGGCCCCAGCAGGCCCGGGTGCTCCGCGGTCTCGCCGCCCACGAGGGCCGTGCCGGTGGCCTCGCAGGCCTCGGCGATGCCGCGCACGATGTCGGCGATGCGCTGCGGCACCACGCGACCGCAGGCGATGTAGTCGGTCATGAAGAGCGGCTTCGCGCCGACCACGACGATGTCGTCGACGACCATCGCGACGAGATCCTGCCCGATCGTGTCGTGCTTGTCGATCGCCTGCGCGATGGCCACCTTGGTGCCCACGCCATCGGTCGAGGAGGCGAGCAGCGGTCGCCGGTAGCCGAGCAGGGCGCTCGCGTCGAACATGCCGGCGAATCCGCCGACGCCGCCGAGCACCTCGGGTCCGTGCGTGCGGGAGACCGCCGACTTCATCAGTTCGACGGCGAGGTCGCCGGCCGCCGTATCGACACCGGCCCGGGCATAGGCGCTGCTCTGTTCGCTCACGCCCCCAGCCTACTCGGATGCGGCGGGCGGCACGGCGGTGCGGCATCCCGGCGCCGGCGCACCGGCACCGGGCGGGGGGGGGGGGGGGGGGGGGGGGGGGGGGGGGGGGGGGGGGGGC
>NZ_JBHSRW010000072.1:0-3222 GCF_042659205.1 Leucobacter soli | reverse complement strand
CGGTTCCGGCTGAGATCGCAGTTCCGGCGGAGGTTCTCCCGCGGATTCGTCAGCCCGAAGTGCGATCTCAGCCGGAACCGCCGCCAGGACCTCCAGCCTGGGAACCCGCGGACGCACCGCGGCTCCCCGGGAGCTAGACTTATCGAGCGACCGCGGGGCGCGGCGTCACTCTCTCTTGCAGGAGCCATCACCCAGCATGTGCGGCATCGTCGGCATCGTTTCCACCGAACCCGTCAACCAGCAGATCTACGACAGCCTGCTGCTGCTGCAGCACCGCGGTCAGGACTCGACGGGCATCGCGACCGCCGACGGCGACCAGTTCCACATGGTCAAGGCCCAGGGCCAGGTGCGCGAGGCCTACCGCACGCGCGACATGCGCCAGCTGCTCGGCAACGTCGGCCTCGGGCACGTCCGCTACGCCACCCGCGGCAGTGCGGCGCGCGAAGAGGAGGCTCAGCCGTTCTACGTGAACGCGCCCTACGGGCTGATCCTCGTGCACAACGGCAACCTGACCAACACCCGTGAGCTCACCGCGGAGCTCTACAACGTCGATCGCCGTCACCTCAACACGCACTCCGACACCGAGCTGCTGCTCAACGTGCTGGCGAACGAGCTCCAGGCCGGCGCGGCCGGCCCGTCGCTCAACGCCGACCAGGTCTTCGAGGCCGTGAGCCGTGTCCACGAGCGCGTCGAGGGATCCTACGCGGCCATCGCGCTGATCGCCGGCCACGGCCTGCTCGCCTTCCGGGATCCGTTCGGCATCCGACCGCTCGTGCTCGGGCGCCGCACCGGCCCCGCGGGGGGCGACGAGTGGGTCGTCGCGTCGGAGTCGCTCGTGCTCGAGTCGGGCGGCTACGAGATCGTGCGCGACCTGGCCCCGGGCGAGGCCGTGCTCATCTCGCCGGACGGCTGGATGTACTCCCGGCAGTGCGCGGCGAATCCGCGCCTCATCCCCTGCTCCTTCGAGTACATCTACCTCGCCCGGCCCGACTCGGTGATGAACGGCATCTCGGTCTACGACGCCAGGCTCCGCCTCGGCGACGTGCTCGCCGAGCAGGTGGCCGCCGAGGTCCCGGCCGGCGACATCGACGTGGTCATGCCCATCCCCGACTCCGCCCGGCCGAGCGCGATGCAGGTGGCGCAGACCCTCGGCATCGAGTACCGCGAGGGGTTCTTCAAGAACCGCTACGTCGGCCGCACCTTCATCATGCCCGGCCAGGCCGTGCGCAAGAAGAGCGTCCGCCAGAAGCTGAACGCGATGAGCACCGAGTTCCGCGGCAAGAACGTGCTCATCGTCGACGACTCGATCGTGCGCGGCACGACGTCCCGCGAGATCGTCGAGATGGCCAGAAGCGCCGGCGCGTCCTCGGTCACCTTCGCCTCGGCGGCGCCCCCCGTGCTCTACCCGCACGTCTACGGCATCAACATGCCGAGCCGCCGCGAGCTGATCGCCCACGGGCGCACTACGCAGCAGATCGCCGCCGATATGAGTGCGGATCGGCTGATCTACCAGACCGTCGAGGGCATGGATCGCGCGATCATGGCGGGGCAGAGCCTCGTGACCGAGCTCGAGAACAGCTGCTTCACGGGCGAGTACGTCGCCGGCAATGTCGACGCCGAGTACCTCGCGTGGGTCGAAGCCACTCAGGAGAGCTAGCCGTCCATCCTGCGCACCGGCGCCTGGAACCCGGCGGCCGGATCCCGGATCCCGGTGCCCAATGCTCGGGGTGCAGCTCTCGGCGCTCGATGCCCGGAGCCCAACGAGGATCGGGACTGTACGGGATCGTCGAGACTGCATGAGTTCGTGCGTCGAATCCATACAGCGCCGACGATCTCGTACTGTTTCGCGGCCGGGGAGACCCGTTTCGGGACCGGGGAGACCCGTTTCGGGACCGGGGGACCCGTTTCACGGCGCACAAGGCCCGTTCCGCGCGCGAGACGGTGATTCCGCCGCGGGGCGCCCCGAACAGAGAAAGAGAAGCAGGGACCCGGAGGCCCCTGCTTCGACGTCTGAGAGGATCTCGTCGGACCGATGATTCGGTCCGACGAGCGGCGAGCTACTCGCTCTTGTCGGTCTTCGTGTCGCTGGAGGCGTCGCTCTCGGCGGCGGCCGTGCTGTCCGCCTTGCCTTCGGCCTTCTCGCCCTCGCCGCCGACCTCCTTCTTCAGGATACGCATCGACTGGCCCAGGCTCCGCGCGAGGCCGGGCAGCTTCGGCGCGCCGAAGAGCAGCAGCACGATGAAGATGATGACGATGAGGGTGGGGCCGGAAAGATTTCCAAGCATGGCGGGTGGACTCCTGTCGTAGGGTGAGGCTTATTATCGCAGGTCGGTGTCGCCCGCGACAGCGGGCCGTTCGGCGGCGTCGCGTGCCGCCGGCTGCGCGGCGAACGGCACTGCGGGATCCGCGATCCGTTCAGGAGCCGCTGTCTCGCCCGCCGCCTCCTGCTTCAGGATGCGCAGGGACCGGCCGAGGCTCTTCGCGAGAACCGGGAGCTTCGGGGCGCCGAAGAGGAGCACCACCATGAAGACGATGACCGCGAGGTGCATCCCCGAGAGATTCTGCAGCATCGCAAAGCTCCTAAATCCGAGTCCGACTCGCTGATTATTGCACGTCCACCTGTACTGCGAGCGCTGCCCCGCGATTGCGCTTCGCGACGAGCCCGAGCACGAGCGCGAGCACCGCGCCGAGCATCAGTCCGACGACGGCGCCGATCACTGCGGCGAGTCCGGCGGCCTGGCCGAGTTCGTAGTCCGCATCGGGCTGGACGGGGAAGAGGAGTGCGGCGATGATCCCGACCACTGCGCCGATCGCGGCGCCGACGACCATGATCGGCCCGTAGCGCACGGAGCGGACCAGGGCGACCTCGACCTGGCTTCGAGTCTCCCGCGGCTGCGGGTCCCCCGCGGGATCCGCGACCTCATCGACCTCGGCAACCTCCGCGACCTCCGGCGCCTCGGCCGCCCGCGCCGGCCCGTCCGCTCCGAGATCGCTCATCGCCGCGTCGTGCGCATCCGCGCTGGAGCCCGCGACGCTGCTCGCATCAGCATCGCCCGCCACGACTTCACCCGTCGCGTCTTCGTTCGTCATGCTCCCATTCTCGCAGGGTCGCCTGGGTGCCGGATCACGCCTCGGAGCGACGTCAGGAGATCCGGATCAGGGGCAGCAGCGCTGCGAGGTCGGCGCGCACGCCCGAGGCCGAGACGCGCGCGGCGGCGAGCG
>NZ_JBHSRW010000071.1:0-10866 GCF_042659205.1 Leucobacter soli | reverse complement strand
GACGAAGCCGGCGAGGTCGACCACGGCGCCCGCGACGAGCGGCCCGAGCACCCCGCCGAGGTCGCTCACCATCGAATACGCCGCGACCACGTTGCCGCCCGGCCGCTGGGCGAGCACATCGGCGAGCACCGCCTGCTGGCCGGGGTTCACGAGGGCCGACCCGGCGCCCGCGACGAACATGATGGCCATCGCAGCCCACATGCCGGGTGAGGCCGGGAACGCGAAATAGGCCACGGCCAGGATCGACATGCCCGTGATCAGCAGCGGGCGCCGGCCCACCGTGTCGGTCCAGCGGCCCGAGGGGAAGATCAGGAGCGCGTTGCCGGCCGCGTACGCGGAGAGCACCCAGGCCGCCTGCGCGGCATCCCCCTGGAAGGCGATCGCGACGAAGATCGGGATCACCGAGATGCGGACGCCGAAGGCGACCCAGCCGAAGGCGAAGACCGAGAGCAGCAGCGAGCGGTACTGGGGGATCCGCAGCGCCGCTGCCAGCGAGAGGGTGTCGTCGGCGTCGCCCGCGGCCCTCACCGCAGCGAAGGGGGAGTTCCGCAGCGCGACCGCGACGATGATCGCCGCGACGACGAGGGTGAAGAAGTAGAAGATGAACGGTGCGCGGAGGCCGAACGCCGCCACGAGCCCGCCGAAGACCGGGCCGAGCAGGTTGCCGAGCAGGAAGCCGGCCGCGTTCAGGCTGGCCACCCGGCCGCGTGCATCGGGCGGGCTGACCTTCACCAGCAGTGCGGTCGCCGAGACCGTGAACATCGCCGATCCCACGCCTCCGAGGCCGCGCAGCACGATGAGCTGCGCGTAGTCCAGTGCGAAGGCCGCCGCACCCGTGGAGGCCGCGACGATGAGGATGCCGATCGTGTAGGTGCGCCGCTCGCCGAGCCTGCCGACCACCCAGCCGCCGACGGGAGCGCCGACGATGCGCATGAGTGCGAAGGCGCTGACGATCGCCGAGGCGGCGAAGGCGTTCACGCCGAACTCGAGCGCGAACTGCGGGATCGCCGGGGCGACCACACCGTAGCCGAGCGCGACGGCGAAGCCTCCGGCGACGAGTGCCCAGACCTCGAACGGAAGCTTCACCCGCTCGGGGCGGGCTTCGGGAGCGGCGGGCACCCGTCGAGTCTATCCGTGCGATCCGGCACGCCATTCGGCGACAGGGCTCGCCGAGATCACGGCCGGACGGCCCCGTGCACGCGCGCCGCTTCGTCGTGCGAGAGGCCCGCCTGCACGACGCCCTCCGCCAGTGACCCGGCCGCCTCGATCACCGCGGGCAGTCGTTCCTTCGCTCCGAGCCCGCCGGTAGCGATCAGCCCGGCCAGCGCAGTCCGAGCGAGGACTCGACCCGCGCCCGCTCGGCGTCCGGATCGAAATCGGCGACCGGCCACTCCGGGCCGATGCGGTGCAGTTCCGAGATGACGATCCGCTGCACCGCCGCCCGGGCGTACCACTTGCGATTCGCGGGCACGACGAACCAGGGCGCGTGCGGTGCGTTCGTGCGCTCGATCGCGATCTGGAAGGCGTTCATGTACTCGGGCCACAGCAGCCGCTCGTCCACGTCGCCCGGGTTGTACTTCCAGTGCTTGTCCGGGTCTGCCAGGCGATCGAGCAGGCGCTCCGCCTGCTCCTCGGGCGAGACGTGCAGCACGATCTTGACGATGCGGACGCCGTCGTCGGCGATGCGCCGCTCGAAGTCGGCGATCGCGTCGTAGCGCCGCTCGATCTCTTCGGGCGGTGCGAGGCCCCGTACCCGCTGGATCAGCACATCCTCGTAGTGGGAACGGTCGAACAGTCCGATCAGGCCGGGACCGGGCACGCGCGGCTCGACCCGCCAGAGGAAGTCATGCGCGCGTTCCTCCGCCGTCGGAGCCTTGAACGCCGAGAGCGCGAGTCCGTAGGGTTCGAGCAGCGCGAAGACGTGGTTCACGACGCCGCCCTTGCCTGCCGCGTCCATCGCCTGCAGCACCACGAGCAGGCGATCCTTCGCGCCGAGCCGGCTCTGCGCGAAGAGCTTCTCCTGCAGCTCGCGCAGCTCCTGCGCGCTCCGGGCGAGCTCGGCTGCGCCGGCAGTCTTGTCCGCAGTCGCGCCGGGGGTCGCGTCGGGATCCACGTCCCGCAGTTCGAAGCCGGGGCCGGCGCGGAGCAGGCCCTGCGGTTCGGCGTTCCAGAAGGCCGGTGCCGGTTTCGCCATGGTGTGCTCCTTCGCTGCCCGGGCGATCGGGGAGTGCGTTCGTGCCCGTTCGGCCTCATCCTACGGCCCGGTAGCGCTGCCGCCCGGGGCACAGGTGGCGCCGCGCGGCAGGGTGTGGGAGGCGTAGGCTGGGGCCATGGTGCAGTATCGATATCTCGGAAACAGCGGTCTCAAGATCTCGGAGATCACTCTCGGCAACTGGGTCACCCACGCCTCGCAGGTCTCCGACGATGCGGCGATCGCGACCGTCCAAGCGGCGCTCGATGCCGGGATCACCACGTTCGACACGGCCGACGTCTACGCGAACACCGCGGCGGAATCCGTGCTGGGCCGCGCGCTCGCCGGGCAGCGGCGCGAGGGCCTCGAGATCTTCACCAAGGTGTACTTCCCGGTCGGACCGAAGGGACCGAACGATACGGGGCTCAGCCGCAAGCACATCTTCGAGTCGATCAACGGTTCGCTGCGCCGACTCGGCACCGACTATGTCGAGCTCTACCAGGCTCACCGCTACGATCACGAGACCCCGCTCGAGGAGACGATGCAGGCCTTCGCCGATGTCGTCCGCCAGGGCAAGGCGCTCTACATCGGAGTCTCGGAGTGGACCGCGGAGCAACTGCGCGAGGGGCATGCCCTGGCGCAGCAGCTCGGCTTCCAGCTCATCTCGAATCAGCCGCAGTACTCGATGCTGTGGCGGGTGATCGAGGGGAAGGTCGTCCCGACCTCCGAGGAGCTCGGGATCTCGCAGATCGTGTGGTCGCCGATGGCGCAGGGCGTGCTCTCCGGCAAGTACCTGCCGGGGCGACCGGTGCCCGCCGGCTCGCGGGCGACCGATGAGAAAAGCGGTGCGCACTTCATCGAGAAGTTCCTGCGCGACGAGGTGCTGGAGGCCGTGCAGCGGCTCGCGCCGATCGCAGCGGAGGTCGGCCTGACCCTGCCGCAGCTGGCGATCGCCTGGGTGCTGCAGAACCCGAACATCGCCGCCGCGCTGGTCGGCGCCTCGCGGCCGGAGCAGCTCGCCGACACCGTCAAGGCATCGGGTGTCACGCTCGACGCGGGAACGCTCGCCGCGATCGACGCCGCGCTCGGCGAGGTGGTCTACTCGGATCCCGAGGACACCTACACGGTGTCGCCCGCGCGTCGCCTGGCGTAACCGACCGCACCGCGCAGTGTACGCTCGGTGTGTCGCCTCCATAGCTCAGCTGGATAGAGCGCGGGCCTTCTAATCCCGATGTCGCAGGTTCGAGTCCTGCTGGGGGCACCGGAGCGGCGGAGCTCGAACCCGGCCTCTCTTCTTCGGCGGAGGGTTCGAGCCTCTCCCGCTGGAGCCGGCGGGCGCGAGCAGCGCCGGTCATGAGCACCGCCGGCCATGAGCATCGTGGGCGGCACCCCTCCGACCCGGGCTATAGTGTGGGGTCGGTCGTGCAAGCGAGCCCGAAAAGGCAGGTGAGAGCGAGGGTCGATCAGATGAACAGCATCCCGTTCGCGGATCTCGACGAACTGCTCCACGCGATCCAGGATCGGATCGACGACGGAGACCTCGCGGCGGTGGTCGAGGCGGTCGCACCCGCGACCGCGGAGCAGATGACCGCCCTGTTCGAACGGCTCCCGCTGACGCAGCGGGCGGTCGTCTATCGGCTCCTCCCGAAGGAGCGCGCGATCGACCTGTTCGAGAGGCTCTCGCCGGGGATCCAGAGCGACCTCATCCGCGGGCTGCAGGACTCGGAGGTCGCAGCGATCTTCATCGATCTCGACCCGGACGACCGGGTCTGGCTGCTCGACGAGCTTCCCGCGGCCATCGCGCCGAGGCTGCTGCAGGGGCTGTCCGAGAAGGAACGACAGCTCACCGCCGGAGTACTGGGCTACCCCAAGGACTCGGTGGGGCGGCGCATGACGCCGGAATACGTCTCGATCCGTGCGGCATCCCGCGTCGCCGAGGCGCTGCGCCGCGTGCAGGATCGGCTCGACGAGGCGGAGACCGTGTACACCCTGCCGGTCCTGGACGGCGGCCGCGTCGTCGTGGGCGTCGTGAGCCTGCGCGATCTTCTCCGCGCCGACCCGGATGCGATCGTGACGGACGTCATGCGACCCGCGCAGGTCGTCACCGCGTACCGGGACGCGGAGGAGGCCGCTCGCGTCTGCACCGGGATGCGGCTGCTCGCCGTCCCGGTCGTCGACAAGGAGGCGCGGCTCGTCGGCATGCTCACCATCGACGACGCCGTCAAGATCCTCGAGCTCGAAGAGACCGAGGATGCGGCGCGCCAGGGCGGCGTCGAGCCGCTGCGTCGGCCCTATTTCGCGACTCCCGTGCGCTCGCTGGTCGCCTCGCGCATCGTCTGGCTGCTGGTGCTCGCGGTGGGGGCGACGCTCACCGTGCAGGTGCTGTCCGTATTCGAGGCAACCCTGGAGCAGGTGACGGTGCTGGCGCTCTTCGTGCCGCTCCTCATCGGAACCGGCGGCAACACCGGTAACCAGGCCGCGACGACGGTGACCCGCGCGCTCGCGCTCGGCGACGTGAGGCCGCGCGATCTCGGCCGGGTGCTGGCCAGAGAGCTCGGCGTCGGCATCGCTCTGGGCTCGCTCCTCGGGCTGCTCGGCGGAGGGATCACCGCCGTGGTCTACGATCCGCGGATCGGCTCGGTGATCGGGCTCACGCTGCTCGCCGTGTGCTCGATGGCGGCGACGATCGGCGGGATCATGCCGATGATCGCCCGGGTGCTGCGCGTCGACCCGGCCGTGTTCTCCAATCCGTTCATCACCACCTTCGTCGATGCGTCCGGGCTCGTGATCTACTTCCTGATCGCCAAGGCGATCCTGCAGATCTGAACCTGTCGGCGCGCCGTTCCGGTCGAGCCCCGCCGCCGCGAAGGCTCACACGAGCTGCGCGTCCACCGTGATCTCGGCGCCGGCGAACAGCCGGGACACCGGGCAGAGGCCGGCCGCCTCGTCGACGATGCCCGCGAAGGCTGCGGCGTCGAGCCCGGGCACGGTGCCTCGCACGGTGATCTTCGAGGTCGCGATGGTCGGCACGCCGTCCACCTCGTCGAGCGCGACCTCGGCGCCGACCTCGAGGCGTTCGGGAGGCGACTGATGCTGACCGAGCGTCAGCGCGAGCGCCATCGAGAAGCACGATGAGTGGGCCGCTGCGAGCAGCTCCTCCGGGCTGGACTTGCCGGCCGGCGCCACGGTGCGCGAGCCCCACGTGACCCGTTGCCCGTCGAGGACCCCGCTGCTGGTGTCCGCGAACGTGCCGTTCCCCGATTCGAGATCCCCGTCCCAGACGGTCGTCGCCGCGCGCGTCGCGATGCTCATGTCTCCTCCTTCGAGCGAATGATCGCCGGCCCGGCGACCCTATTTTTTACAGTATTGGCTGTGAAAAATACTCTACTCTCCGGTGCCGCTCCCGTACAGCGCGGCCGCGCCGCGCTCCTCCATCGTCCGCTCGTACTCCCAGGGGAGTAGGCGGAAATACACCCTCGGGAGCTGTTGCGCTGCGCCTCGGACGAGGAGGGTGGATGTCATGGCCAGATCCAGCACGTCGCCCCTCCCGCGGACCCTTCCGCGGACCGCCCTGCATACCCGACCGACGAGCACGCCGCATACGGCGAGCTCGATCGCGCGCTCGCAGAAGCGGCCTGCCCGATGAGGAAGCGCCTGGGCCGGCTGACGCGTCGCACCTGGGTGATCCTCGGGGTCGTCGCGGTGCTGCTCATCGGCGGCGGCACGAGCGCGATCGTCTGGTCGACCACGCGTCAGAGCGCCGAGGCGGCACCGACCACTCGGACCGTCACGGCCGGCCTCGAGACGATGGAGAAGACCGTCGAAGCGACCGGCGCGCTCACCCCGACGGTGCAGGAGGAAGCGGGGTTCGTCGCTTCCGGTACCGTCACGAAGGTCTACGTCGAAGCCGGCGACACCGTGAAGGAAGGGCAGAAGCTCGCAAAGGTCGACTCCCTGCAGGTGCGGGCGAACCTGCTGCAGGCGCGCGCCGACCTCGCCGAGGCCGAGGCGGACCTGGCCGGCGAGCAGGACTCCGCTGACGGCACCACGGCCTCCGACGCAAGGATCTCCGCCCGCGAATCGGCGGTTGCCGTTGCGGAGCAGAGCGTCGCCGACGCCGAGGAAGCCGTCGACGGAGTCGTGCTGCGCGCACCCGTTGCCGGCCTCATCACTGCGTCCGACCTGGCGGTCGGGGACGTCGTCACCGGATCGAACGGGTCCTCGAGCAGCGCAGGATCGGGCTCAGGATCGGGGTCGGGCTCGGGTTCCGGCACTCCTGGTGCGACGGGGTCCACCACGAGTTCTTCCTCGTCCGGCACCTCGTCATCCGGCACCTCGTCGTCCCCGTTCACGATCGTCGGCACCGACGCCTGGAGCGTATCGGTGAGCGTCGGCGAAACCGAGATCGGGCTGATCGAGACCGGCGACCAGGTGGAGCTCGAGACCGCGGACGGCACGCCGCTGTTCGGGGTGGTGAGCGAGGTCGGCAAGCTCCCCTCCACCACGTCGGGCACCGCGGCGTTCCCGGTCGAGATCGAGATCACGGGCGAGACCGAGAGGCTCTTCGACGGCACCTCGGTGACGGCGACCATCGTCTACGAGCGCCGCACCGATGTGCTGACCGTTCCGAGCGCGGCCATCACGACCTCCGAGGACGGCACGACGACCGTCACCCTGATCGATGCGGGCGGCGGCGAGGCCGAGCAGCCCGTGACCGTGGGCGAGGTCTCCGGCACGCTGACCGAGATCACCGACGGTCTCGCCGAGGGTGACCAGGTGCTGGTGACCGTGTTCACGCCCGGCGAGGGGAATACGGGCGGTGGCGGGAACGGCGCCGGCGCAGCGGGCGGCGGGCAGATCCCGGACTCCGGAGGCCGAGGCGGCTTCCCGAGCGGCGGTCCGCAGTGAGCGGCGCGGTGATACTGCACGAGGCATCCGAGGCATCGATGGCGACGGGCGCGGCGCGGCGAACCGGCGATCCGGTCATCGAGCTGACCGGCGCGCGCAAGACCTACCGCTCCGGCGACATCGAGTTCGAAGCGTTGCGCGGCATCGACTTCGGCATCCAGGCGGGAGAGTACGCGGCCATCATGGGCCCCTCGGGCTCCGGCAAGTCCACGCTGATGAACGCGCTCGGCTGCCTCGACACGCTCACGAGCGGGAGCTACCGCCTCGACGGCGTCGATGTCGAGGAGCTCCGGGACGACGAGCTCGCCGTGATCCGCAACCAGAAGATCGGCTTCGTCTTCCAGCAGTTCCACCTGCTGCCCGAGCTGACCGCGTGGCAGAACGTCGCGCTCCCGCTCATGTACGGCCGCGTCCCGCTCGCCGAGCGTCGCGAACGCGCCGCCGTGGCGCTGACGAAGGTCGGGCTCGGGGATCGCCTGGACAACCGGCCGGGAGAGCTCTCCGGCGGCCAGCAGCAGCGCGTGGCCGTCGCTCGCGCACTCGTCACCGAGCCGACCATGCTCCTGGCGGATGAGCCCACGGGCAACCTCGACACCACGTCGACGGAGGAGGTGCTCGCACTGTTCGACGAGCTCCACGCGGCCGGACGCACCATCGTTCTCATCACCCACGAGCAGGAGGTCGGAGCGCGCGCCGAGCGGATCGTCTGGGTGCGCGACGGCGTGATCGACCGAGACGAGGCGACCCGCCGATGAACTGGAGCGAGACACTTCATTCGAGCTGGGCCGCGGTGCGCGCGCACACGATGCGCTCGCTGCTCACCGTCCTCGGGATCCTGATCGGGATCGCGGCGGTGATCCTCACGGTCGGCCTCGGCCTCGGCACGCAGAAGGACGTGAGCGAGCAGATCAGCTCGCTCGGCAGCAACCTGCTGATCGTCTCCCCGGGATCGAGCACCGGCAGCGACGGGGCCCGCGGCGGCTTCGGCACGGGTACCACGCTGACGCGTGCGGATGCCGAGGCGCTCGAGAGCGGGATCGCGGCGCCCGATGTCGTCGCGGTCGCGGCGGAGAAATCCACGTCCCTGTCGCTCGAGGCCAACGACACGAACTGGACCACCACCGTCACCGGCACGACGGCGAGCTGGATCGACGTCCGTTCCCGGGAAGTCGCCTCGGGCGAGTTCATCACCGAGGAGCAGGATGCGGCCGGCGCCGCGGTCGTGGTGCTCGGATCGGAGACCGCCGAGGAACTCTTCGGCACACCGCGCGCCGTCGGATCCGCGGTCGCCATCGACGGCAAGACGTTCGAGGTGATCGGCGTGCTCGAGAGCGCAGGATCCGACTCCTCGAGCAACCTCGACGACATCGCCATCGTCCCGCTCTCGACAGCCGCGAACCAGCTGATCGGCGGCACGACCAGCCAGAGCGTTTCGACGATCTACCTGCAGGCGGCGTCGACCGACCGGCTCTCCGCGGCATACCAGCAGGCGAACCAGCTGCTGCTGAACCTGCACGGAATCACGGACGCCGACAGCGCCGACTTCTCGATCGACAGCCAGGACGCTCTGGTCTCGACCGCCACCAGCGTCTACCAGACCCTGACCGTGCTGCTCACCGGAATCGCCGCGCTGTCGCTGCTCGTCGGCGGCATCGGCGTCATGAACATCATGCTGGTCTCGGTGACCGAGCGGACGCGCGAGATCGGGCTGCGCAAGGCCCTCGGCGCCCCGGGGTGGGCGATCCGCCGCCAGTTCCTCACCGAAGCCGCGATCCTCGGACTCACCGGCGGTCTGGTCGGCGCGGTGCTCGGGATCGGAGCGGCGCTCGCGCTCCCGGGCGTGATCGGCAGCTCGATCGTCGTCTCGCCCGTCGCCGTCGTCCTCTCGCTCGTCGTGGCCGTCGGCATCGGCGTCGTCTTCGGCGTCTACCCGGCGACACGCGCGGCCAGACTCGCTCCGATCGACGCGCTCCGGGCCGAGTAGCCCCGGATCCGCACTGAACTCGACCAATCAGAGACAAGGACCCACCATGAGACTCGACCGTACCAAGACCTGCGCAGCTCTCGGACTGCTCGGTGCAGCCTCGCTCCTGCTGCTCGGCTGCTCCTCGACCGCGAGCGGAGCCGCACCGGCGGACGACGCCGCGCAGCAGCAGGAAGCCGGCCCCGGAACGGGCGCCGACCAGGGGCCGAGGGGGGTGAGCGGCAGCATCGCCGTGGTGCAGGACGGCCTGCTGCAGGTGCAGGACTCCGACTCCCAGACCGCCGTCGCCTACGACGACGACACGACGATCACGCAGCAGGTCTCCGCCTCCCTCGCCGACGTGGCCACCGGCGTGTGCATCACCGGCGTCTCCGACGTCTCCGGTGGTGAGGGATCCGAAGCGCTGACGACCGTCATGATCACCGATGCGGTCGGCGGCGAGTGCTCACCGGGATTCGGCGGCATGCGCGGCGGGGCGAACCCGGGGCAGGAGGGCGCGCCCGATGGTGCGGCGCCCCCCGAGGGCGGGGAGATGCCCGGGGGCATGCCGGAGGATATGCCGGAGCGGCCCGACGGTGCGGCGGGCGGCGGCTTCGGCGGCCTCTCGAGCGGCCTGGTGACGGCGGTCGCCGGCACCACGATCACGATCGAGGCGGCCTCGATGGACGGAACGACGGCCGAGCAGGAGGTCTCGGTCGACGACGCGACCGTCTTCACGAGGACGGAAGCCGCGACGAGCGAGGCCCTCGCCGCGGGCGTCTGCGTCGTCGCGATGGGCGAGTATGCGGGGGAGCAGTACGCGGCGTCGTCGCTGGCGCTCTCGGAGGCCGGGGACGAAGGCTGCACCTCCGGCTTCGGCGGGCGCGGGATGCCGGGGCGCGGGGGCGACGATGCGTGACGGGCAGGGCACCGGGCGTCGGATCGTGCCGAAGCTGCGCACGACCCTCTTCGCCGCCGGCGGCATTCTGACGGCCGGGGCACTGATTGTCGTCGGCACCAGCCTGGCCTCCGCACTCTCCTCAGGCGCGAGCTTCCGGACCGCCACCGCGGAGTCCGCCACGGTGACGGAGACCGTGAACGCCAACGGGACCGTCGCTTCGGCCACGCGCCGCGACCTCGCGTTCCAGACCGGCGGCACCGTGGAACGCGTGCGCGTCTCGGTCGGAGACACCGTCGCCGCCGGCGACACGCTGGCAGTGCTCGACCGGTCCGAGCTCGAGGAGGCGATCGCGGATGCCGAGCAGGCGGTCGCGGACGCCGAGCAGACGCTCGCAGAACACCAGGAGGCGCAGGCGACGGGCACCACCGATACCTCTGCGACGGTGTCGTCGAGTACAGCGGTGTCAAGCACAGCGGTGTCGAACATGACGACGTCGAACACCGTGATCTCCAACGCGGTCGCGTCGAACGCGGCGGTGCGGAAGTCGGCAGTGCAGAACACGGCAGCGACGGTCGACCCTGCCGTGACCGAGGCCAGGACGAAGGTCACTGATGCGCAGGAGGCGATGCTCACCGAGTACACGAGGGTGCAGGGCGAGATCGACACCACGGACGGACTCATCGCGACCGCGTCCGAGACCTGCCGGGTCTTCCTGCACGCGGCGCTGGCCGCAGGCGATGATGATTCGAGCGGCGGAGACGGATCCGGGGGAGCGGCGGAGGATCCCGGGACGGACCCGGGCACGGCCGCCGGGATGACGCTCGAGGAGGCGCAGGCCGCGCTCGCGGCCTGCCAGGCCGAGATCACGACCGTGCAGGCGGCCCAGGTCTCGATCGGCGAGGG
>NZ_JBHSRW010000070.1:0-11009 GCF_042659205.1 Leucobacter soli | reverse complement strand
CGGTCCCACGCGTCGCCGGCGCGGGTGCGTCGAACGGCGAAAGCGGCCGCCTCGTCGGCGATGAGGAAGTGGGGGGCCGCCGCGGTCACCCGAACGGTCGCGACATCACCCGGCCTCGGCACCTCCGCGCCCTCGGGCACGGCGAAGTGCACGAGGCGGTTGTCCTCGGCACGGCCGGAGAGGCGGTGGGTGGCGTCGTCCTTCTTGCCCTCGTGCGCAGCGACCAGCACCTCGATCGTGCGGCCGATCTGCGCCTCGTTCTCCTCGAGCGAGATCCGCTCCTGCAGCGCCAGGAGGCGGTCGTAGCGTCCCTGGACCACCGCCTTGGGAATCTGCCCCTCCATGGTCGCGGCGGGCGTTCCCGGCCGGATCGAGTACTGGAAGGTGAAGGCGCTCGAGAAGCGCGACTGCTCGACCACGCGCAGCGTCTCCTCGAAGTCGGCGTCAGTCTCGCCGGGGAAGCCCACGATGATGTCGGTCGTGATCGCCGCGTTCGGGATCCGTTCGCGCACCGCGTCGAGGATGCCGAGGAAGCGCTTCGAGCGGTAGGAGCGACGCATCGCCTTCAGCACCGCGTCGGAACCGGACTGCAGCGGCATGTGCAGCGAGGGCATCACGTTCGGCGTTTCGGCCATCGCGGCGATCACATCGTCGGTGAAGGCCGCCGGGTGCGGGCTCGTGAAGCGCACGCGCTCGAGCCCCACGATCCCGCCCATCGCCCGCAGCAGCTTGCCGAAGGCCTGGCGGTCGCCGAACTCGACGCCGTAGGTGTTGACGTTCTGACCGAGCAGCGTGACCTCGACGGCGCCGTCGTCGACGAGCGCCTGCACCTCGGCGAGGATGTCGCCGGGGCGGCGATCCTTCTCCTTGCCCCGCAGCGCCGGCACGATGCAGAAGGTGCACGTGTTGTTGCAGCCGACCGAGATCGAGACCCAGCCGCTCGATGCCGAGTCGCGCTTGGTCGGCAGCGTCGACGGGAACACCTCGAGCGCCTCGAGGATCTCGACCTGCGCCTCGTGGTTGTGGCGGGCGCGCTCGAGCAGCGCCGGCAGAGAGCCCATGTTGTGCGTGCCGAAGACCACGTCGACCCAGGGCGCCTTCTCGACGATGGCGCCCTGATCCTTCTGCGCGAGGCAGCCGCCCACGGCGATCTGCATGCCGTCGCGCTGGCGCTTGACGCCCGCGAGGTGGCCGAGATTGCCGTAGAGCTTGTTCGCGGCGTTCTCGCGCACGGCGCAGGTGTTGATGACGACGACGTCGGCCTGCTCGGGATCGTCGGCGGCGATGTAGCCCGCGGCCTCGAGCGAGCCGGAGAGCCGCTCGGAGTCGTGCACGTTCATCTGGCAGCCGAGCGTGCGCACGGTGTAGCTGCGCGGCGATCCGTCGGCGCGGAGGGCCGCGGGCGACGGGTCGATGAGGGTGCGTGCGGTGCCGACGGTGCCGACGGGTGCGGCGCCCGCGAGGAAGGTGTCTTCGAGGGTGGGCATGGGGTCGATTCTACCGACGAGATCCGACACGACCCCTGCCGACGGTTGACACGGGTGCCCGGGACCTGCATATACTGAACCAATTCGTACGCATTGAAACGTTTCAATACCTGTTTCGGCATCTGCGTCACTCGACATGCGCGACGAAAACGATTGCGGTTCATAGATCAAAGGGGATCAGGATGACGGTTGGCTCGACTCGCGCACGGACCCGGGGCGGCGCCCCCAGTCGGCTCGGAACAGCTGCGACCTCGCTGCTCGTCGGAGCGGCCCTCGTGCTCTCCGGTTCGGTCGCCTCCGCGGCGCCCGCGGCTGCCGCGGACAACCGGGCTCCGACGGCGCCCACGGGTCTGCGCACGGAACTGCTGACGGATCCCGTCGTCATCGACACCACCGAGCCCTCGCTCTCCTGGGTGGTGGGCGATCCCGACTCGGACGAGCGGCAGACCGCGTATCGGATCGTGATCGCGGCGAGCGCCGCCGACGTCGCCGCCGAGCAGTACGTCCACGACACCGGCTGGGAGGAGTCGACGCAGTCGAGTTCCGTCGAGATCCCGGGGATCGCGGATGTGCTCGACGAGGATTCGCTGTACTACTGGCAGGTCCAGACGAAGGACCGCGAGGGAGTCGCGAGCCCGCTCTCCGCCCCGCAGCCCTTCAACACGGCGATCTCGTGGGCGGACACCCGCGGCGCCTGGCTGCAGCACACCGAGGATCAGACCGGAGACGACGCCAACCGCATGCTCGAGGTCCCCGCCTCGCTGAGCGCGCCGGGCTCCCTCCTGGACCTGTCGACGGGATCCGGATCCGGCCAGGCACCGGCGGAGACCCCCGCAACGCTCTCCCCCGCGTCCGCGAGCGAGTGGACCAACTACTCCGTCGAGGCCGACATCTTCACGGCGAACGCCCTCGGCGTGGTCTTCCGCCGCGCGGGCGGCACGGACTACATGTGGCAGTTCCGGTCGTCCGGAATCGGGACCGACGCCAACCAGGTGTGCGCCCACACCGGCACCGCCTACGCGAAGCTCGGCTGCGCACCGGCGACGATTCCGGCGAACACGTGGGTGCGCGTGAAGATCGTCGCGATCAACAACGTGGTCACCACCTACGTGAACGACACCCTCGTAGACACCCGCACCGTGACCCACTCGGCCTCGGGAACGATCGGATTCCGCACTGGCAGCACCGAGAGCGGGCGGGTCGACAACATCGTGGTGCGCAACGTCAGCACGGGCAAGACGCTCTATGCCGACGATTTCAGCGCGAGCACCGGCAGCGCCGGTTACACCGGGGGCATCGGCGTCGGGAGCAGCGACGGCAACGGCTACCTGAACGTCCCGACCGGTCAATCGGGCGGCGCCGTGCTCTCGCTCGTCGAGGATGCCGTCTCGGGCACCGGCCAGCCCGACCGGCCCGGCAGCCTCGCGCCCGCCGCAGCGAGCGAGTGGACGGACTACGCGATCGACGCCGATCTCAAGACCGCCACCGCGCTGGGGATCGTCTTCCGCGACAACGGCGCCCAGAACTACATGTGGCAGTTCAAGCCCTCCAACAACACCCTCAACTACCACGCCGGGCGCGACTACGCCGGCGCGACCCCGGCGAACCCCGCATCGCCGACCCTGGCCACCGGCACGCTGACTCCGAACGCCTGGTTCCACATCCGGATCGAAGCGCGGGGAAGCACGATCCGGACCTACATCGACGGCGCATTGGTGGGCACCGTCACGAACAGCAGCGCGACCGCCGGCACGATCGGGCTGCGCACCGGCAACAGCGAGAGCGGACTGGTCGACAACCTCGTCGTCCAGAACCTCGACACGGGCGCGTACCTCTACGCCGAGGACATGCAGAGCCTCGAGCCGGGCGAGTCCGCGGACTTCCCGGGAACGACGATCGGGGTGCAGCAGTCGAGCTCCACGATCTTCCCGAAGTTCATGTTCCTCCGGCACGCCTTCGAGCTGGAGGGCGCCGACGATATCGAGCGGGCCGTCGTCTCGGCGACCGGGTACAACACGCAGTCGACCCTGAGCTCGATGGCCGACCTGTTCGTGAACGGCGAGGCGCTCGGCACCTATCCGGCCCGGAATCACACGAACGCCCCGTCCGGGTCGCTCCAGTACTACAACTCGTACGACGTCACCGAGCTGCTGCGCGACGGCGAGAACGTGATCGCCTCGATGGCCTACAACCGGGACGCCGCGCGCGCCGTCCTCCTGCAGCTGACGGTCTGGCGGTCGGACGGCACCAAGCAGGTGCTCGCCAACTCCGCTCGCGACGCCGCCGACTGGCACGCGAAGGACGGCACCCCCGTCTTCGGCGACGTGCTGCAGACGAAGAACGGCGCATACTACGATCAGCACCTCGAGAACCTGGTGGCGAAGGAATACCCGTTCGGCTTCGACGACACCGGCTTCGACGAGGACGCCACCTGGCACCCCGTGCGGACCTCGAGCGCGGTCAACGGCTCGCGAGTGCTGACCCCGTTCAACTCCGAGAACACCGAACGCCACTGGATGCCCGCCGCATCGGTCGAGGACCGCGGATCCGGCACCTACGTGGTGACCCTCGAGAAGGAGATCATCGGCTCCCTGGAACTCGCGATCGACTCCCCCGCCGCACGGGCGATCACGGTGAAGTACGCCGAGAACCTGAACGCGGACGGCTCGATCCGGATGGGTGGCGCAGGCTCCGGCTCCTACCCCATCTACCAGGAGACCTGGAACCTGAAGGCGGGCGAGCAGACGCTGCGGACCTACCTGATGAAGAACTTCCGCTACATCCAGATCGAGAACTCCCCGGTGCCGATCACCGCCGACATGGTGCGCGGCTGGGCCATGCGCACGGCGTTCGACGAGGACGCGTCGAGCTTCAGCTCCTCCGACGAGTTCCTGGAGCGACTGTACGAGTACACGAAGTACTCGATGCAGGCGACCAACCAGGATCTCTGGGTCGACTCGCAGGCACGCGAGCGGGGGGCCTACGAGGGCGACCTGGTGGTGAACCTGGAGGCCTCCAGCGCCGTGAGCGCCGACTACTCGCTCGCACGGCACTCCGGAGAGTACCTCATCGACAACCAGACCTGGCCGGCGGAGTACAAGCTCTTCTCGGTCGAGGGCGCCTGGCTCGAGTACCTCTACACGGGCAACGCGGACTCGCTGGACGAGTACTACGCGAAGATCGCGGCGAAGCTGAACCCGTCGACGAACACCTCGGCCTCGGGCACCTTCGTCCCAGCGGACGGCCTCGTGCGCACGGTCGGCGACACCGGCTCGGGCAACCGCGTGCTCGTCGACTGGCCCACCGGCGAACAGGACGGCTACGTGGCCCCGAACCCCGGCTACAGCACGCCGTACAACGCCATCTACGTCGGTGCGGCCGAGGCGATGGCGGGGATCGCAGGCGTCACCGGGCACACGGCGGACCAGGAGCTGTGGCAGGAGCGAGCGGAGACGATCAGAGCGAGCATGATCGAACACCTCTACGATCCCGCGGTCGGCGCCTTCGCCGATCACATGAAGGATGACGGCACCGTCTCGACCCACTTCGCGCAGCACAGCACGGCCTACGCGCTCGCGTACGGCATCTACGACTCCCCGGAGATGGCCGAGAAGCTGACCGCGTTCCTCGCTGGCCAGGGCGGATTCAAGGGATCCATCTACTCGTCCTACTTCGTCCTGCGTGGACTGTTCCAGGGCGACGGCGGCGACACCGGCCTGCGCTTCCTGCTGAACCCGGATTCAGGCGACCGGCGCACCTTCGCGCATGTCCTGGACGTCCTGAAGGCGACGATCTCGCCCGAGGCCTGGGACCCGTCACTGAAGAGCAACATGACGATGTCGCATCCCTGGGGCGCGGCGCCGGGCGCGGCGATCGCCCACGGCATGTTCGGGATCAACCCGACCAGGCCGGCCTACGAGGAGTTCACCGTCAAGTTCCAGCCGGGCGAGGTCGGAACCGCCGAGATCACGGTCCCGACCCTCCGCGGCGCGGTGGGGGCGTCCTTCGACAACACGTCGACGCTCTTCTCCGCCGCCGTCGACGTGCCGGCCAACACGAAGGCCACGGTCGCACTGCCGGCGGCCAACACCGGCTTCGTGAACCTCGAGGTCGACGGAACGGTCGTCGCGGGCACCCGCGATGGCGCCTACCTCTCCGTGGAGCTCGGATCGGGTCACCATACGGTGGCGCTGTCCGCCGAAGGCGCGCAGCTGTACCATGTGACCCTCACGCCGGCCGCGGACACCGTGGTCGCGGGCCGGACGCTGGCTACCGAGCTCGCAGTCACCGACGAGACCGAGGCGGAGCCCGACCTGAGCGACGCCGAGATCGTCTACGAGAGCAGCGATCCCGCGATCGCGACGGTCGATGCGTCGGGCGTGGTGACCGGCGTCGCAGAAGGCGAGGTCACGATCAAGGCGACTGTCACCCAGGGCGGCCGGACCGGCTTCGCCACGGTACGCGTGCGCGTCGGCCCGAAGCCGAAGATCACTCGGCTCGAGGTGCAGGCGACGCTCGCGGCGGTCGGGGACCTCTATACGCCGGAGCTCGTCGGCATCGCCGACGACGGCTCGGAGATCGCGTTCACCGACGCCACCTTCACCTCGTCCGATCCCACGGTGGCCGAGGTACGCCCCGACGGAAGCGTCCGAGTGCTGCGACCCGGCACGTTCAGCCTGAACGCGCAGACCAGGCAGCACTTCGAGGATCTGGCCCCGGACTTCGACTTCTCGGCGTTCGAGATCACCGAGCTGTGGTCGAGCGACTTCGACGACGGAGTGAACCCGTTCACCTCCGGCCCGTCGAATCCGTCCGTGGTCGACGGACGACTGTTCGTGGACAAGTCGAAGAACTCGATGCTCGCCATCGGCTCTGACTGGACCGACTACATCGTCACCTTCACCGGCGAGGCGGTGGCGGGCACGTCCACCAATCCGCTCGGCGACGGCATTCCGCTCCTGCTCCGGGCGCGGACCAACACACCGCCGGGCGAGAACTACTACTGGCAGGTGTTCTCGTCGAACAACCTGAAGCGGGGCGCGGGGATCGCGGAGACCTCACCCGTCACCATCTCGAACGTGAACCCGGCGGGCACCGCCAATCGGATCGCGATCGCGACCGAGGGCGACCGGTTCATGACCTACATCAACGGGAAGCTGGTGGACACCTGGACCTCGGACGCCTACGCCCAGGGGACGATCGGCATCCGCACCGGCAGCACCGACGCCCGCTACTACATCGATGATCTCTCGGTGGGAACGCGGACGCTGACCGCGACCGGCACCTTCGCCGTCGCCGCGGACACGACGGCACTGGATGCCCTCGTCGAGGCGTCCGACGGACTCGTCGACAGCCTTGGGGGGTTCACCGATGCCACCGCGGACGCCTTCCGCACCGCACTGGCGAACGCGAAGGCCGTCCTCGACGATCGCGACGACCGCACCCAGGAGGAGGTGGACGAGGCGCTGACCGCCCTGCAGCAGGCGATCTCCGGCCTGGAGCTCTCGCCCGTCGTCGAGCCGGAGCCCAGCAAGACGGTTCTGCGCGCGCTCCACGAAAGCGTGAGCACGATGTCGAACACGGATGGGCAGTACACCGCGGCATCGTGGTCCGCGCTGCAGACCGCCCTCGCCGGCGCAGCGCAGGTGCTCGACGACGAGTCCGCCGATCAGGAGCAGATCGACGCCGCGGCCGTGGAGCTGGGTACGGCGCTGGCCGGGCTGGAGGTCGCGAAGGCGCCGCAGCCGAGCCCCGTCCACGTCAAGCGGATCAAGCTGAACCAGTTGAAGCTGCAGCTGGTGAAGGGGAAGACGTTCAGGCTCGAGGACGGCGTCTACTACAGCAATGGGCGCGCCGCCTACTCGGGGAAGACCAAGTGGACGTCTTCCAACACCAGGATCGCGACCGTGAACTCGGCGGGCAGGATCACGGCGAAGAAGACCGGCACGGCGAAGATCACGGTGACGACGAACGAGCGGAATGCCGCCGGGAAGCGGCTGTCGAAGAGCATCACGGTGAAGGTGGTGAAGAAGAAGCCGAAGTCGAAGGTCACGAAGGTGAGTGCCGCTCCCCCGAAGAGCATGAAGACGGGTCAGGTGGCCTACATCACCGGAACGTACTCGTCGAGCCGGGCCACCGGGGTGAAGGTGACGTACTCGTCATCGAAGCCCGGAGTGGTCAGGGTCGACAAGGCCGGCCGTCTGGTCGCCAAGACCACCGGCACGACGTATGTCGCGGTCAAGGCAGGGGGCAAGACCGCGCGCTACAAGATCGTCGTCAAGTAGCGCCATCGAGGGACGCCACTGGGCGCTCGGCCGAATCCGATCGGGCGCTCAGCGGAACCTGACCGGGCCGCGCCCCGGCTCCGAGGAATCAGCGGAGGGGCCGCGGTCGAGCGCCTCGCAGGCCGCGCGGGCGGCCCGCTCCCCGGACCAGCCGCGACGCGCGAGGAAGCCGAGGAGTCGCCGCTCGGCGGTCTGGCGATCCAGCCCGCCGAGTCGCGCGGCTCGTGCCTCGGCCGCAGCGATGAGCAGTTCGCCTTCCTCGTCCTCGTCGAGTTCGCCCAGCGCTTCCTCGATCACCCCGTCGGGCAGGAGGCGCTCGCGCAGTTTCATCCTGATCTGCATGCGACTCGCCCGCTTGCGCTCGCGCAGACCCTGCGCGACGGTCCGGGCCAAGCCGAGATCGTCGAGGTACAGACTGCTCTCGAACTCCAGCGCGACGGCCTCCGCCTCCTGCACGTCGTGGCCGAGCCCGATCAGTTCCCGGCGGAACTCTCCGGTCGATCGTGCCTTGCGTGCCAGCAGTCGCACTCCGTCCTCGGTCGCGGTACGCGTGGGGGCCTCCGGGCCCCCGCTCAGTTCCGGCGGATTCAGGACATCGTCGATCGCCCCTGCAGAGGCCTCTGCTTCAGAAATGTCTGCTGCAGGGGCATCTGCTGCAGAAATATCTGCTTCAGAGGCATCTGCTGCAGAGGCGATGTCCGCGAGGGCGCGTGCAGCAGCACCGTTCTCGGCGGCGTCCCGACGGGTCAATCGGCTGCGCAGGTCGATCACTTCGGCGAGGTCGCTCCGATCGGGCTGCGGAGATCCGGCGTCGGATCCCGGCGATGGGAGGAAGCGCACGGCCATCGCGACCCTCGTCAGGCGCTCTGCCGCTCGCCGGCGGTACCGGACTCGACAGGAGGCGCTGCTTCGAGGACCGGGGCCGCAGGATCTTCCTTCACACCGAGCTTGATGAGGATCTTGTCCTCGATCTCCGCGGCGATGTCGGGGTGCTCGATCAGGAAGCGACGCGAGTTCTCCATGCCCTGACCCAGCTGATCACCGTCGTAGGTGTACCAGGCGCCGCTCTTCTTGATGAGCCCCTGCTCCACGCCGAAGTCGATGAGCGAACCCTCCCTGGAGATGCCGACACCGTAGAGGATGTCGAATTCGGCCTGCTTGAAGGGCGGAGCCATCTTGTTCTTGACCACCTTGACACGCGTGCGGTTGCCGACGGCGTCGGTACCGTCCTTCAGCGTCTGGATGCGACGGATATCGAGCCGCACCGAGGCGTAGAACTTGAGCGCCTTGCCGCCCGAGGTCGTCTCGGGGCTGCCGAAGAACACACCGACCTTCTCGCGCAGCTGGTTGATGAAGATGCAGGTCGTCTTGGTCTGGTTCAGGCTGCCCGTGATCTTGCGCAGCGCCTGCGACATGAGGCGGGCCTGCAGGCCGACATGGCTGTCGCCCATCTCGCCCTCGATCTCGGCCTTCGGCACGAGCGCGGCGACGGAGTCGATGACCACGAGATCGACCGACCCCGAGCGGATCAGCATGTCGGCGATCTCGAGCGCCTGCTCGCCGGTATCCGGCTGCGAGACGAGCAGGGCGTCGATGTCGACGCCCAGCTTCTGCGCGTACTCGGGGTCGAGCGCGTGCTCGGCGTCGATGAACGCGGCGATGCCGCCTGCGCGCTGCGCGTTGGCGATCGCGTGCAGCGTCAGCGTCGTCTTGCCGGAGGACTCGGGGCCGTAGATCTCGATGATCCGGCCACGCGGCAGACCTCCGATGCCGAGCGCGACGTCGAGCGCGACGGAACCGGTCGGGATCACTTCGACCGGGGGCCGCTCGGTGCTGCCCAGACGCATGATGGCGCCCTTGCCGAACTGCTTGTCGATGTTCGCGAGTGCGGCTTCGAGCGCCTTGTCGCGATCCTGCGGTGCTGCCATCTGAGGCTCCTTCGTTCTGGGCGGAAATCGCCGGTTGCTGCCTACCTGCTGTCGATGCGGTTGCCCGTCGACAAGGCGCGGTGGCCGGTGATTCAGACCCTAGACGGCACCTCCGACATTCGTCGTCGGAAAGCGAAATCTGTGGAGAACTGACTCTCTCGGCTCACCTGTGAGCGAGCATACGCCGATTCGAACACATATTCGAAACGCTGGAGCGGCGTGTCGTCGGGCCGGGTGATCCCGGGCGGCGGCACCGTCGCCGGTGACGACTCGCGCGCGGACTCAATCCCGCGGATCGAGCAGTCCTCGACCGTGGCGGCGCGACTCGGGGATCTCGAACTCGTCGCAGAGGGCGAACCAGACCGCGCGTGGGGGGACGCCCCGCTCGAGCGCCTCGTTCGCGGTCGCGCCCAGTCCGGTCAGCCAGTGATCGCGCAAGAGCACACCGGAGTAGGCCCGCCCGAACTCCTCTCCCACCGCGCGCTGGAACTCGCTCAGACGCACGGCAGCTCCGGAAAGCGAAGAGGTGCCCGGCCGCACGGCCGGGCACCTCGCGATGTTCGCAACATCTAGCCCCGGGCCAGCAGTTCGGGGCGGAAACCGGATACGAGATCCGCGGGCACCGTATCCGGCACCTGCGGCGACAGAGGGACGCTGAGTCCCTCGACGATGGCCAGCCGTTCACTGACTTCGCCCATGATCACGGACAGCGGCGTATCGAGCGCTTCGGCGACCGCGGCGAGGATCTCGCTCGAGGCCTCCTTCTGACCGCGCTCGACCTCGCTCAGGTAGCCGAGAGCGACGCTGGCGGAACCCGCCACCTGACGAAGCGTGCGCCCCTTCTGCAGGCGGAAGTCACGCAGCACATCGCCGATCTCCTGACGAACTAGCACCATCGTGTCCTCCTTCTCTCGCACAACTCATCGCTATGCATCCACCCTACCCGCTGCGATTCAGGCGGGAATACCCCCAGTCTGCTGGGTGTCACTGAGAGTAACCGCCGCTACTCCCCCATTATTCCTGCACGTTTCCTGAATATGAGCCGAGTGCGCTCAAGTTTGCAGGGTGAGCTCGTCCAGGAGTGCCGTCAGTGCGGCCTCGACCGACGAAGCCCGGATCTGCGCACGCGTCCCGCCGAGGTGCAGCTCCACCGCGCGCGATCCGCGGGAGGAGCTGATGCCGAGCCAGACGGTACCGGCCGGCTGGCCCGTCTGCGGATCCGGATCGGGCCCCGCGACACCGGTCGTCGCGACGCCGAAGTCGGCCTCGGACAGCTCGACCGGGTCCGAACCGGCGGCCTCCGCGCGCGG
>NZ_JBHSRW010000069.1:0-11168 GCF_042659205.1 Leucobacter soli | reverse complement strand
GCTCTGGCTCCGAAGCGGCTGGGCAGGCAGAGGATGACACGCCCAACGCCATCCACACGTTTTGGCCGGTAACCCCCAACTCGGGCCGCCGTAATGGCCCAAATATGGCCCAAGGTCACCGCGGGCTCGGTCTCTAACCCCCGAAATGGATCCTGCGACTGCGCGCAGGATGACGATAGGAGCCGGGCAGAGTGGCGACTGAGCCCCTCAGAAACCCAGTCTGACCAGGGAAAAACAAGCGAACCCCCAAGAGTAGAAGCCTCTTGAGGGTTCAGTAGCGGTGTAATCTCCGCTACGTGGCTCCGACCGGCATCGATCCGGTGACCTTTCGATTTTCAGATTGATCAGGGGTTTTTCCACACCTTATATATAGGTGGATCGGCAGAAAAACGCGGTTCCCGTCGGTGAGTGTCAGTGAGTTTCAGTTGCTTCTCACGGGATTTATGGCACAAATATGGCACGATCCATCGGCATCTCAACATCAACCGAGCAGAGCCCTTAAAGTCTGCGTTTCCCTAACTCCAACGCACAACTGCTACTGGTCAGCTAACGACCAGTCGTCCGATGCGAACATCGGCCCGTCAGCCGAAGAGATAACCAAGTCCGCGAGCACGCGCAAATGCCAACCCATCTCCGGAGGGTTCACCCGCTTCACAAAGAGCTTTACCTGCCCTTGATCGATGAGAGTATCAACTTCCTCAGCAATCCATTCCGGCAGGTAACCAATTGGCCGACGTGAGGACTGAAGAGTGAGTCGGGCGACATTGCTAGTCGCATTGTCATGTTCACGAACGATCTCAAGCTCCTCCCCAGACAAAAGGCCCGACAGGAGTTCTTCAAGTTCCTCAGGTGTGTACTTGCCGTCCTCTTGCTCTAAGTAAGACACCTTTTTGGACATTAAGTGACGTGTGCCTGCAATGAGTAGCGGAAGCCTCAACTCATCTCCGTGCTGCCGCGGAACAGGAAAGAGTTGGACCGTGTCGCCCTTGGTCTTGCCTGTACTCTTAACCAGCAACTCCCACGGAGTCGCGTGGTCAATATCGAGATCCAACTTCGTCACATACTCTGCGAAGTCCGGACGCTTTGCAGACAGCACTCGCGACTCAAAGAAATCAAAGAGACGATCCGACCTATAGATCTTTTGCATGTTGTCGAACCCCGCAAAGGGCCTGAACCCCTGCGCATCGGAAGCCTTCCGTAGATAGGCGAAGGAAAACTGCCCTTCATCCTTCGCAAGGACCCCCACAGGATAGATCGCACGCAGTTCCGGGTTCTGCCACGTCACAATCAGCTGCTGAGCTGTGGATGCGGCTGGGAGTATGGATACGCTATCGAATACCATCTAGCACCCTCCTGACGTTCTCTGCGATGACTTCAATGGCGAACTTAGTCGATACCTCCGACATTCCCGCCACAGGAGGCAGGAGCCTCTCAAGCTCGTCTGCCGTTAGTTCTGATCGTACGTTGTCAATCCAGTGGCCCACCGTCGCATGATCGGCAAGTCGCGAAGCCTGAACGAAGTAGTCTACCAGGGTCAGTGTGTTACCCCCTACCGTCTTTGCGAAACGCATTGCTTTCCCTCGATCACACCAGGCGGAGAGGTCCTCACGGATCTCCAACAATTCCTGCTTCTTCGAGTCAAGTAACTGATAACCGAGCCCCGCACCATGGTCAAAAGTTGGAGCGAGTAGATCCCTCCGATCGCTTCCCGTCGGCGCTCGCATCACGCCCCAATTGGCTTCATGCCGATCAGTATTCGCGACCAACGCATCAAGCAGCAAGTACCCACAGAAGAGGGTGTACCCATCTGGCACAGTCTCGAACCCAGGCGGGGACTTCAGCCCGGTCAAACATGCTCGCAGGTTCTCGTAGCTATAGCCGGACGGCTGTCGTACCGGAGGATCATCTGTCCCTCGCACCACAGAAGGAATCAGCGAAGCATGGTGACTTCTGATCCACTTCCATCCCTCATCAAGTTCATATCCAGGCAGCCCGATATCGCGAGAGATACAACCTTCCTCGCCGTCCCGCACCGCAAGCGCGTACTCGGCGGCTGGAATACCGATAACATTTGCCACTCGGTACGCGGCCACCTCGGAAAGATCTGAAGTGGTGCGGTGCCCATTTTTATGGATCCGAACAGATTTAAAGAGCCACTTACTTCCATCGTTCGGGTCTTCAATCCAGTGTTTCTTGGAAGCACCGCCCGGCTCATCTAGGTAGTAGTAGTACCTGGAGACATCCCGTCGTTCCATCTGAGCCATCACATGAAATACTACTTCCTTCGGAACGCATCAAAGACAACTCATCACTGCATGTCAGGCAGAGGTGTCTCTGTACGATCTAGATTGCTCAGTCGCTTAGCACCTCGTCCAAAAGACCCCGGAACATCTCGGTATCGGCGAAGTAGTTTGGGTATGCCTTTTCAAGGCTTTCCATATCATCAGCGGAAACTAGAACAACATCCACAGATTGATCTTTCTCGGCCTCTGCATATGCAGCTTCAGCCTTCTCCAATGACAAGAAGCGGGTTATGCGGAGAGTATCGCCCTCAATCGCAAGAAGCGCGTAGGCGGCACCTGCCATATATCTTTCGCGGCCCGCATTAATGACCGCATAGACAGATAGTCGACTCTCCACAGAATGCTTCGACTCAAGCTCACGAATTCTCGCGATGCGTTCTTCTCGGTTTGGAATGGTTCCTGGCACCAAGGGGCTGTCCTCGAAAAGTGCGAACTCGCTAGACAGTTCCCTGAAGAACTCAAGAATCTCCGGATCTCCCATGTCAGACTTGAGCGGCTGTCGAGTTACATATCCCATCGTCTCCACGGCGGTTGCCCAGGCGTGTTGTATCTCCGTCCGAATCTGAGCTTCAACAGCCAATCCTGAGTGGTGAGGGTAATTGCTCGATTCAAACGCAAAGATCAAGTGAATACCCCGGTATCCATCTGTGTCAGGGGTCTCAATGTAATTAGTTTCACGGACGAGCGCATGCCGTTGCCGAGACGTTCTCAATCGTTTCGCAACCTCATTTACTTCCGAAACGCTGGACATAATCGCCCGAACGCCTCCGTAGTCCTGAATTCTGGCCGCGTTCATCTTTGGATAGCGTTCAAGCTTATGCAGCACCGACCTCATGCGCTTAAGCCGACGAGCAACAATACTTTTCTGATTGACCTTATGCGCCGCATTTCGGACATTCTGAGCAATCCAACGTAACGGAACCGCGTGAGCCGCGCGCCAATTATTCAAAACTTGGATCGCCTCTGCCTGCTCTGTGAACGAAGCAGTTCTATCGAGTGCCGTCAGCCCCGCTTTTTGAACACGTTTCTTCGAGTACTCCGGCTTAGTGCTCTTAAAGGCCATCCATTTAGTATCGCAGGCGACTCCGCTGGCCTGCTAACTAATGACCCGCCCGCTCCCCGACGAAACCTGTGCCTCCGCACGAGCATCTAACGCGCCTGGTGCTCCGCAACTGCTGTGGGCAGGTCAGTAACGGTCAAGTTTGGCGCCACTCTCTGAACGCCCATGCTGTCTATTCTCACAGCAGGGCACGCGACCACTCGGACCGTGCTCGGATCAGCTAGAACCCCAGGCTTGGACCGCCTCTTCTCGGCTCCGGCTGGGTGCTCGTGCGCTCGAGGTGCTCACGCAGTCGTCGCGCGCGCTCGGAGGCGCTCTGCTCGGCTGCTGCCTGCTTTGCTTCGATTAGTGTGGCGGCTTCCTCGGGCGGCAGGGCACCCAGTTCCTGAGCTTCGCGGCGAGCCTCCGTCGCCCGTGAGTGAGCGTCGCGGGCTTCGCGCTCGGGGCGGATGAACCGTACTCGTATCGGGTCACGGCGCACTCGGTCGGCTCCCAACTCTTGCGCGAGTAGCGCGATGCGTTCACGGTCATGCCGGTCTTTGAGTCCCGCGTGTTTCGCCTGTGCAGCAGCGAGGCCACGGGCGGCGTCGAGCACGCGCGGGTCGTCCTCAGCTCGACGCTCGGCGGCCGTCACCGCCCACTCACTAAGCGCATCGGCCTGGAGCGGGAGACTGCCCCAGGCGTCACGCGCCCGCTTGCGTGCCGTTCGGGTGTGCTCGGTCGCGGCATGGTGCTCTTGCCGTGCCTTGCGTCGCCCGAACCTGCCAACCGTTACGCGCCGATCTGATGCGGCGCTCTCGTTGGTATTTGCGGTGAGGTAGGTCACGCCGTCCTCGACCGCCTGCGGCACCAACTCCGCGACGACCTCGGCGCGGGCCTTGGCCGCGCGAATCTCGACGGCGCGGATCGTCTCGGTGCTTTGCACATCCTCCGCTCGATGCGTGGCACGCTGCTGGTCGAGCCGTTCCGCGATCTGCTCCCACATCACTGCTGTTCGTTCGCTGCGCTCGGCCTCGTGCACGAGACGGGCAACCTCGTCATTGACTAGCTTCACGGGGCCGTCGCTCACGAGGCCGCGCACCGCCTCTATTGCGCGCTCGGTCGCGTCGTTGAGGCCGTGGTCGGCGCGGTCGCGTTCCATAGCGGCGACGAACTGCGCCCTGGCCTCGGCATGGTTTTCAGCCACGACGTGCAGCAGGTTCTCGTTCCGGCCCCTGGTCATGCCGACGTAGACACTCGCGGCACTGGTCGATTCGGTGAGGAGCGTGTGCGACCCCTCGACGGTTGCGCCCTGCACGCCGTAGGAGGTTGCTACATACGACAAGTGGGCGTGTTCAGCCACATAGCCGGCGGGGAGGTGGACGGTACGCTGTCGCTTCCGACCGCTCGCAGCTTCGAGGACGCTCAGTGTGCCGTCATCTGCAACGTGCTGCACGATCCAGTGCTGCCGATTCGCCACGCCAAGTTCAGTGCGGTTCTTGCGGGTTTGGATGAGGTCGCCTGCGCCGATGGGGAGGCCATCGCTGCCGTACACGGTGCGGTGGTCGTCGACCTCGCCGCGTCTCACGCGCTCATCGCGGATACTCGAGTTCACGGCGCGCGCTTCCTCGTTCGAGGTGACGGTGACGGCATCGCCGTCTTGCCGCGCCTTGGCGATGTGGTCGCGTAGCTCGTCGCTGCTCGCGTGGATGCGCACCAGTCCAAGAGATGCGAGTCGGTCGAACACTTGACCGGGGTTCCTGCCGTCGCGCATCTGCAAGGTGAGGTCAGCGTATGCGGGGTCGGTGAAGCGGTGTACCTCGGCCATGTCGACCGTCCGGTCCCTGAGCTGCACCGCCATGTCGAGCACGCCACCCCGCCCGACGGCTGCGAGCTGCGCCCGATCTCCAACCAGCGCGACGGTCGCGCCCGCTTCGGTGCAGACCGTGAGCAGGGCTATGGCGGTGTCTTGGTCGAGCATCCCGGCCTCGTCCACGATCACCCGCTCACCCCGCACGAGCCGCGCGCTCTCGGACGGGCCACGATAAGCGCGGCCTGTCTCGGGGTCGGTGTCGCCCGGCGCGAGGCGCGACCACACACCGTCGTCGTTCCAGCGCCAGCCGTGGGCGTGAACGAGCGCGGCAACGCTCGCGGTCGGCACGCCGAGTTCTTCGTGCGCAACGAGCGCGGCGCGCAACGTCGGCGCAACCACCAGTGACGCCCGACCGTGTTGCGCCGCGGCCTCGATTGCAACACCCAGCATCGTGGTCTTACCCGCCCCGGCTGCGCCCTCCACGATCACGAGCGGATCGGCAGATGCGACGGCAGCGGCGGCCTGCTGTTGCCCGGCATCGAGGTCGCCCGCCTGCACATCCGGGTATCGCGGTTCGTGTTTCGGCACCAGCTCGGCGATGAGGTCGCGTAGCTCCGTTTCGGCCTGCACGACTCGCAGGCTGGTGAGGTGCGCGACATGCTCCGGGGTTGCAGCTCCGGGTGAGAGCACGGAGAAGCAGTCTTCAAGCGCAAGCCGCGTTGCAACGGTGATGAGGTCGCGCAACTCTTGGCCGGTTGCGCGCACCCCGGCCTCGGTGATGATGCGCGTCGCATGCTCCTGCACCGTGTGCCTCGTCCACGCGGATGCAGCGGCGGCGCAACGGTCGAGCGTGCGCGACGCGAGCTGCTGCACCGACAACTCATCAAGCGACACCGGCGCGCTCGGTTGAGGCCGGCGCAACGTCCCGGGGTCGTAGCCGGCGTCGCGCAGCTCGCTCAGCCACGCGGCTTCTTCCCGCAACGTCGTCGGCTTCTTCGCGGGCCGCTCATGCGCCCACGCCTGCGCGGTGAGCCTGGTGGACACGACCGGCCCCATCGACTCGCCGGGGTGCGCGGCTTCCCATTCGGCTTCGAGGCATTCGAGGTTCCGGCGCACCTGCTCTCCGCGCTTGCTCATCAGCACATTGAACGGCTGTAGCTCGACTACCTCGCCGGTAACCGGGTCGAGGGTAAGGCCGTGCCGATCCAGCACCTCCGCAAGCTCGGGGTGCGCGGCGATCACAGCGGTGCCCAGAGCGCGGATCGCGCCCTGCTGTCGGAAGATCGCGGCGGTATCGAGCGCACGCCACTTCCCAGCAGCCCATGCGCGAGTCCCGATCTGCATATGAATGTGCCGGTGCGGGTCACCCGCACGAGACGTGCGATGCGTAATCCCGACGACCTGCATGTGCTCCACCGGCACGACCTCCTGCGCGCCGCGCGGGCCGACCCGAGTCACGGAATGCTGCGCGAGCCACCGTCGAATCTCCACCAACGCGTCCTGCTGCGCACGATCCAGCGCCTCGGACACCTCGGGATGCAGTGCGGCGGCGATGGAGAGCGACTTAGGTCCGTTGATCGTCATTTCCGCGAACCTGGGCGATCCCAGGCGATCCTGCCCGGCGAGACGCGGCCGCCCCATCCGCTCGCCCGTATCGGGGTTGATCCAGTCCACCCAGCCCGCATACTCCTCGTTCGAGAGCGCCCGAACCGTCACCGTCTCGCCGCTCGCATCGAGCACGGCGTAGTTGATACCTGCCTCATCGCTCAGGTAGTAGTCATCAGCACGCGAACGGTCGGCCTCGACATAGCGCAGCGCATCGGCCCCGGTGCCCCGAAACAGGATCACGCCGCCATGCATGAGATTCACCGCCTCACTATAATCATGTTCTTGCAACTACACAATGTAGCATACGTTCATTCGGGAGAGAAGGGGTCATCAAGGCGCGGTGGGGATTCGGTGGGATGCGAGGGGATAGGAGGATTTGGGTTGGATGGGGTGGCTGTGGAGCGCGAGGTCGGTGTCTTTGCGAATGAGGACTGCTGTGGGTTTCGGTGACTACTTGACATCCAAACCCACAGCAGTCCCCTCCAGTAGACCAGCCACCTATCCCGCTCGCCCGCGTCGACCTGGCGGAGCAGTCACGACTGAGAGCCTTCGCAACCCAACCTTGGGCGGTGCCGAGGTCGGCTCCATCGATCTCGGCCGTCGTCACTGAGGGTTCTCGTCGCCTTTGCCCGAGATCTTGCCGTGCTGGACGGCGACAAGTTCGTAGAAGTCGGGTATCTGTATGGGTTTGCTAAACGGTTTCAGGAGTTCACGCTCACTGACCGTGCGACCACTCAGTAGTTCCTTCCCAAAGCAAACTGTTGTGAGCAGAGCGCCTTCTCGAGCCCAGAATTAGAAGGCGTCTGACTGCCTAGCTGGTCTGAATGAATCCCCCGCGGGGGGAGTTCACTAGCTCAACGTTCACCCAAACTGGCGCGCGCCTTAGCCTTCGAAGATGTCGCCGAGGAACTCGAAGGGGCTCTTCTTCTTGCGATAGCGGGGATCGCGCCGGCGGTCGTCGTAGCGCCGTTCGTCGCGGTCATCGTAGCGGGACTGCTCGCGGTGGGGTTCGGAGTACTGTTGGGCCGGTTCTGCGACGGGATCAGCCTGCATGCGCTCGAGGATCTTGTCGAGCTCGCCCCGGTCGAGCCAGATACCCCGGCACTGCGGGCAGTAGTCGACTTCGACGCTCTGTCGTTCGCTCATCAGCAGGGTGGTTCCGTCACTCGGGCAGTTCATGATGTCAGCGTATGACAGAGCGAGCGCCCTTGCCTGTGAAGATAACCACGGGCGGCTGGGAGTTCCGCCTACGACCATCAGGGATCAGAGCCGGAACTCCAAGAGCCAATCGACCGCGAGTTGTGCGACGACAGCCACGACGACGAAGTGGAGGAGGATCGCGACCCATGCCCAGGATGCAAATCCTTTGAGCCCACGGATGGCGGAGTCGCCTGGGAGGAGGTCGCCGTCGGCGCCGGCCTTTGCGAGGGTGATCCACCAGAGCGGGATCATGGCCGTCCAGACGACCATGCACCAGGGGCAGAGGGTGCCGAGAGAGTAGAAACTCTGGTACTGCAGCCAGGTGATGAAGACGATGCCTCCGAGGAGGCCGAGGCAATAGAGCCGCCAGAACCATCGGGCGAAGTGGGCCCCGGCGAGGATCGCGGCGCCAACGAGGATCGGGACGGTGAAGGCGGTGACGCCGATGATGGTATTGGAGAACCCGAAAAGGGAACCCTGCCAGGAGTCCATGTTCGGCCCGCAAGTGACGAGCTTCGAGATGTTGCAGTTGGGAGCGTGGGCGGGTTCCTGCAAAGTCTTGATGTACTCGGTGAGCAGCTCAAAAGAGGCGAACCAGCCGACGACGCCGGCCACGATCGAGAACCAGGCAAAGCCGATGCGTCGTCGACGTAGCGGTGTCTCAGCGCTTGTGGTCATGGTTCGAATCTACACAGGGGAGGCTGGACGGATGAGGACTGCTCGAGACGGATGCAGCGGTCGGGCAGAGGCGCTCTGCGTGCGGGATCCTGGGCACGGGTCAGTCAGCCGTTACATTGACGACGCCTTTCATCTCCGCGTGAATGGAACAGTCGTACTCGTAGCTGCCGGCCTGGTTGAAGACGTGGGTGAAGGTGCCCTGTCGCATGAGGTCGCTCACGAAGCTCGCGTCTTGGGCGACGACATCGTGCTCGTTTTGTCCCTCGAACACCCAGCGCACCGCTTCGCCCTCGATGACTTCAACCTCGGCCATGTCGTAGGCGTTGTCGTAGGCCCGTACCGTGACGGCGGGGGCGGCGTCATCGGCGGAGGGGGTGACCTCGGGTTTTGTGGCGGCGCAGGCGGCGAGGCTTCCGAGCAGGCCGACCGTCAGGACGGCTCCGAGGGCGTGCATGAGGATGCGGCGAGTGTCGGTTTCCATTGTGTGTCTCTTCTCTTGATCTCTGGGTTCAGTTCGGGCGAGCCTCGGCTGGGGTGCTGGCGGGCTCCTGTGCATCGGGCACGGCCCGGTAGCTGTAGTAGTAAGCCATGCCGACGCCGGCGACGATGAGGAGCAGGCCGAGCGGGATATGTATCGCGAGCGGCAGACCCAAATAGCCGATGAAGAACTGGGCAAGCTCGAGCAGCCAGACGGCGATCGAACCCGTGAACGCGCCCTGGGGCCAGCGAGCAAGTCGCCAGGCAAGGAGGGTGACCACGATCTGCAGAAATCCGATAGCGGGCAGGGCCATGCCGATGTTCAGATGCCAGGCCTGCGCGCCGGCGCTACGGCCGTCGAGCATCGTGCCAGCGATGAAGGGTTGGACGACGAGCAGCGCGGCGTGCACGATGAGCACCCAGCGCACGATCGCCCGGAGCAGCTGCTGGTGCCCGCTCGGTCGTGCGGCGGTGTCGTTAGTGGGCGCCATGCTTGCCTCCTGCGGTGTTGGCCGCGCGCACGGCGGGGGTACTGATCGCGGTGGGCGGTTCCTGGGTGTCGTCGATCACGACGAACTGCCCCATCATGCCCATGTCGTGATGCATGAGCCAGTGGCAGTGGAACATATAGGGCCATTCGGGGTCGCTGCTGCGACCGAACTCGACATCGATCACGACGGGGCGTCCCGGGGGCACGTAGACCGTGTCTTTCCAGCCGCGTTCGAAGTCACGTGGGGGTTCTCCGCCGACGCTGACGATCATGAAGCGCGCGTTGTGGATATGGAGGTTGTGGGGCAGGTGGTGCTGATTGTCGACGACCCAGCGTTCGCGCGCGCCGAGGGTGACGACCTGGTCGACGCGGCTCATCTCCATTGTGGCACCGTTGATCCGGTTGTTGGTGAGCACCATCGAACGGGTCACGTCTGGTGTCTCGAATGGCGGCGGGAGGGCGGCGGCGAGCATGCTGAGCTCGGCGACCGCGAGGGCGGGGCCGTCGAAGCTGGCTGCGGCGCGCAGTTCGAGCACGTCGAAGCGGTCGTCGGCGCCGGCGGCGCGGGAAGTGCTCTGCAGGAGCCCGAGCGAATGGGGCACCGATTGCAGCATGGCGGTCTGCCCGGGTTCGAGTTCGATGAGGACTTCAGCCCGCTCCCCGGGGGTGAGGGTGACGCTGTTGATCGGCGCAGGGCCGGGCAGCAGTCCCGCCTCCGTACCGATAAGCGTCATCGACGCCCCTTGAACAACGAAGTGGTAGGTACGCGCCGAGGAACCGTTCAGGAGACGCAGGCGGGTGAGCTGACGGGTGACCTCAAATGTCGGGGAGAGCGCGCCGTTGACGAGGAGAGTGTCCCCGAGCAACCCGAAGGCGGTGCGCTCGCGCTCGGCGAAAGAGCCGTCCGCGTTGAAGCTGCGGTCGGTGACGAGGACGGGTACGTCGTCGACGCCGTAGTCGACCGGGAGCCCGCTCCACTCGCTGAGCTCGTCTTGAAGGATGAACAGACCCATCAGGCCGCGACCCACCTGCGCTTCGGTGGTGCCGTGGGTGTGCGGGTGGTACCAGCAGGTCGCGGCAGGTTGCTCCACCTCCCACTCGGCGACCCATTCCTCACCGGGGGCGATGGGCTGGTGCGGGCCGCCGTCGTATTGCGCCGGGAGCTTCATCCCATGCCAGTGCACGGTGGTCGTCTCGGGGAGCTCGTTGCGCACGACGATGCGTACCCGGTCGCCCTCAGCGGCGCGCAGCGTGGGGCCCGCGAAGGCGCCGTTGTAGCCCCAGCTCGGGGTCGGCCCGCCCGGATGGATGCGGCTCTCCCCCGTCTGCGCGGTGAGGGAGAAGATGCGGGTGCCGTCATGGGCAACCTCGGGTTCGGCGAGCGGCGGGATCGGCAGCGGGCTGCGGGTGCCGCCCCCGCTCGGTGCAAGGATCGGCTTGGGTAGCGGTGTCCACCCGCTCAGCGTGACGACGGTGCCGGCGATGAGACCGCCGGCTGCCACCGCGAGTACCCCGCGACGGGTGAGGCCCGGGCGTGCGGCGCCGGGCTGCTCGCCGGGC
>NZ_JBHSRW010000068.1:0-11190 GCF_042659205.1 Leucobacter soli | reverse complement strand
GCCCGAGGCGGCCGGCGCGCCGGTCGCGCAGCTTGCGAGGGTCAGTGCGCCGCCGACACCGGCGAGGCCGAGAAAGGCGCGGCGCTGCAGCTCGGCGCTGCGGAGTTCGCGAAGGATATTGCGAGTAGTCATGGTTCCTGAAACTTCCTTGTTCACGGACTGGTGGATCGAGCGGATCGGCCGCTACGCCGTCGGGTTCGGCGGCGGGCGCCCGCCTGAGTGCTGTTGTATTCTGCCGAGCCGGGTCTCGGACGGTCTTTGGTCCGTCGCACAGTGAATCCGGTTCTTTCTGGTCGGCGGTCGGGTGAGCAGGCCTCTGCGTCCGGCTGCCGGGTCGCGATTACGGGATGGAGGGCACGACCTCCTCCTGCGGGACGCTGTAGCGGGCGCGGAGCAGGCTCTCGGCGCCGTACTCCAGGCTGTCGGTCCGCGTGTTCGCGGTGATGATGTCGCGGAGGTACCGCTGGAGACGCGCCTCGCCGGCGAGCTGCGTGGTGCCGGCGGTCTTCACGAGCGACTGCACGGCGTCCCAGACGAGCTGCTGCGCGACGAAGTGGGTATAGCTGAGGCGCGAGGTGCGCTCGGCCGTGAACGGCTGGACGCCGGTCGCGGATTCCTCCGCGTAGATCTCGTACAGGCGGGCGGCGTGCTGCACGCTGCCCGCCGCCGCGTCGATCTGTGCCTGGGCGATACCGTAGGTGCGGCGCCAGTCCTCGTGCTCGATGCGCTTCGAACCGTCTGCGGCGTACGGCGCCTTCGATCCGAAGATCACCCGCTCGTACTCGTCGAGCGCGGCGTAGCCGAGGCCGATGCAGACGGCGGCCACCTCGCCCTCGGCGAAGGCGCCGAAGGTGCCAGCGTAGACCGTGTTGCCGTGCAGCTCGCTGCCGACCGTGGGGCCCTCCCAGTCGCGCATCCAGTTGCACGGAACGACCATGTGCTCGGGCACGAACGCGTCCGCGATCCGGATCGAGTTCGAACCGCTGCCCCGCATGCCGAGCACCTGGCCCCAGTCGCCGATGATCTCGTAGTCGTCTCGGGGGACGACGAGCCAGGCCGACTCGCCCGTCTCCGGCAGCACGGCCGTCGGGTGGAAGTGCGTCGAGTAGGGTGCGCCGGAGCAGTAGCGCCAGAAGCCCGAGATCCGGTACCCGCCGTCGACCGGGGTCACTCGCACGTCGCTGCCACCGCTGCTGGAGCCCGGCGCGAGGAAGTAGTCGCCGACGCCGAAGATCTCGCGCTGCGCGCGCTCGGGCCAGTAGGAGCCGATCTGCAGGTTATGGCCCGCTCCCAGCGACACGCACCAGGCGGTCGACGGGCAGCCCCGGGCGATCTCGGAGATCAGGCGGAAGTATCCCGGGATCCCGATCTCCTCGCCCCCGAAGCGCCGCGGGCGCAGCGCGCGGTAGATCCCGCGCTCCGCGAAGAACTCGTGCACCTCCGGGCTGTACGTCGCCTCCGCCTCGGTGCGCGCCTGGTTGGCGCGCAGCGTAGGGCGGATCTCGCGGGCGCTCCGCAGCAGGCCGTCGATCCGCTCGCGCAGTTCGGGGTCAGCCTCGGTCGACGGGCCGAGGCTGCTCGGACCGCTCAGCCCGAAGTCGCTCGTGTCGGCCGGCGGGAAGAGGATCGCCGTCTCCCGCCGTGTGGAGCTCTTGAGAAATTCACCGCGCGACATGCGTGTGCCAGCCTTCCTGAGAGGGGGTCGATGCGTCTCCCCCGGGCGACGAGCACCGCCCGCCATCGGAGACGACTCGAGGACAAGAGCCAGCTTGGCCGACGGGAGTCGGCCGCCGATGTTTCCGCGAGACAGATATTCGGCGGAGTCATGTGCCGCCGACCAATCGGCCCGCCCGCCCGCGATTCCTAGGCTTGGCCCTGGATCTCTCGACCCGCGTCGAGCCGACTACTCGAACACAGGAGTGAAGAACGATGACCAGAGACGTGCAGACCCCGCCGGGCACCGCGCTGATGGACGGGCAGCGTCTGGGGGCGTTCGCCCCGGGGCCCCGGGGCGCCGAGTTCGATTCGGCTCGCCTCTACGTGACGAACGATGCGGATGCGGCCGAACTGCAGCACCTCCTGGACGTCGCCCGGGAGCTGCGCCCTGTCCTGCGCGAGCGGCAGCAGGCGACCGAGGATGCGGGGCGCTACGCGCCCGACATCCATGAGCGCTTCTGGGAGGAGGGCTTCTACCGCATCCTCCAGCCGCGCGCGCTGGGCGGACTCGAACTCGGCGTCGCCGCCTTCTTCCGCGTCGTCAGCGAGATCGCCCGGGGCTGCCCATCGACCGGCTGGTGCCTGTGCCTCGGCGCCGGGCACGCCCTGCAGATCGCCTCGTACTACGGCGAGGAGGCGCAGGCCGAGGTCTTCGGCGCCCGCGGGCAGGTCGTCGCCGCATCGAGCGGCGGCGGGCAGAACATGACGCTTGTGCGCGAGGCCGGCGGTTACCGTCTCTCGGGCACCTGGCGCTACTGCTCGGGCTCGCCGTACTCGACGCACTTCCTGCCGCTCGTCCCGAACCCCGCGGGCGGTGACGCGCACTGGCTGATCCTCGACCGCGGCCAGTTCGAGGTGCTCGACGACTGGGGCGACGTCATCGGCATGCGCGGCAGCGGCTCGAACTCGATCCGCGTCGAGGGAGCCTTCGTGCCCGACCGCCTCATCATCGAGCAGAGCTTCAACCTCTTCCACTCGGGCGACACCCCCGGCAGCGCGCTGCACGGCAATCCCGAGTACGGCGGCGTCTTCCGCGGCTTCGCGGAGGGCGAGATCGCCGCCGTGGCGGTGGGCCTCGGCTATGCCGCGGTCGACGAGCTGGTGGCGCATGCCGCAACGAAGAAGCTGCGCGGCACCGGAGAGCCGAAGGCGCAGCACATCGACTTCCAGCGCGCGACCGGCCTCGCCTTCGCGACCGCGGACTCGGCCGCCGCGCTCTCCACTTCCGGGGGTCGGCTCTATCGCGACAACGCCCGCCGCTCGGTCGAAGGGGCCGAGCCCTTCACCACCGACAAGGCGCTGCGCATAGCGAGCGTGTACTTCACGGCCGAGCGTCTCGTCTGGGAGACGCTCGACCAGGTGATGCGCGCCACCGGGTCGAGCGAGATGATGCGCGGCAAGCGCATGGAGCGCTACGCGCGGGACGCCGTCACCATCCGGTCGCGCACCGACCAGCTCGAATTCGACGCGAGCTCGGTGGGCGCCGCCTACCTGCTCGCGGAGCAGCCGGAGGCCTGACGCGCCGTACCGGTGCTCCCCGGGCGAGCGGAAGAACCCGAGCAGTCTGCGCAGACCGCTCGGGTTCTTCCGACGACGTCGGCGATCAGCCCCGATAGGCGATCGCGGGCATCTCCGCGTGCTTCACCCAGCCGGGTGCGGCATCGATCACGTCCTGCAGGCGATTGACCACCTGACCGGTGACCTGGTGGGCGCCGGAGGAGAACTCGGTCTCCATCCGCAGGTTCGGCACCCCCTCGATCTCCCAGGATTCCCCGCTGTCGTGCACGCCGGGCTTGAGGATGCCGGAGACGGTGAACTCGAGCAGCGGCTCTCCCTCGGCCTGCGGATCCCGCCGTACCCGGTCGCGCAGGCCGACGATCTCGCCGACGGCGATATCGCGGTCGAGCGCCCAGCTCCAGGTGGGCGTCTCGGCGAGCACGTACTCCGTCGTCACCGTGCGGGGCCCCTCGGGCAGGCCGAGCCTATCGGCCAGGCCGTCGAGCGCGGGCAGCGCGAAGGGCGGCCGCGGCATGTTCGGCTGCCAGTCGACCGGAGCTGGGTCGCCGTCCGGGCGCTCGCCGACGCCGAGGGACGAGAGGATCTCCGGCCCGCAGGTGTCGGGGTTCCAGCGGGACTCCCAGCGGATCGCGTCGACGCGATGGGCCGCGCCGATGATCTGCGCCCCGAGTCCGATCCAGAAGGCGTCCTCGTGTCCGCCGCCGTAGACGGTGACGCCGTGCTCGCGCGCCAGAGCGTCGATGCGACGTGTCGCGTCGGGCGAGGTGCGCCAGGGGTGGGACGCCTCCTCGGCGATCGTGATGGCGTTGGCGCCGGCCAGGATCACCGTCTCGAGGAACGGCTCGTGGTCCGCCAGATAGCTGTTCGTCGTGAGGATCACGATGTCGGGCTCCGTCCGTGCGAACTCGCCGGCGGCGTCGTCGGAGACGATCACACCGGTCGGCTCGTCGAGTCCGACGACCTCGCTCAGATCCTTGCCGACCTTCTGCGGGCTCCGCGCGATCGCGGCGACGATCGGGATCCCGCGCTGTACGAGCAGCCGTGCCGCGCTCGCACCCATCTCACCGATTCCGTACAGTGCGACCTTCATGATTCTCCTCTGCTCCATCCGTTCGTGATCGTGCGGGTTCGGGGGTGGGCCGGCGCGGTGCGTCGGCCCACCCCCGCGGCTCACCACTCCGCGGTGAAGAGGTCCGCGTTGCTCTGGTCGATGATGCGCGGCAGCTCGGGGAAGAGCTCGTTCACGTTCAACGCGGCGGGATCGGGGATCGCCTCGCCCTTCGCGGCTGCGATGGCACGGAGGCCCGCCTGGTATCCGAGCTCGTTCGGGAAGAGCGGCACGGTGCCGTACATGTCGCCGTTCTTCACGGCTTCGAGGCCGCGCTCGCTGGCGCCGTCGCCGATCAGCTTGACCTTGCCGATGAGACCGAGCTCCTCGAGCACCGGGATCACCGCGACGGTGGTGGTGTCGCCCGAACCGGTGTAGACGGAAGCGTCCGGGTTGGCGCGCAGCAGATCGGTCGCCACGGGGACCGCGGATGCGGCGTCGTAGGCGTCCTCGCCCCAGGCGACGAACTCGATGTTCGGGTGATCCTGCACCCGCTCCTCCCAGCTCTCGACGCGGATGTTCTCAGGGGTGTAGCCCTTGAAGCCGATGACCGAGACGACCTTGCAGGGGTCGATGCCCTCGCAGGCGTTGACGATGATGTCGAACATCTGGCCGTAGTACTCCTCGGGGTTCAGCACGACCGAACCTGCCTGGCCCTCGATCTGGATCTCGGTCGAACGCGGGTCCGGCCCGAGCGCCGTCCAGCCCGAGACGACCGGGATGCCCGCGGCGATGGCCTCCTCTGCGCAGATGGTCAGCGCCTGGCCGTCCGCCGCGTCGAGCACGATGGCGTCGTAGGTCTTCGCCGTGACGATGTCCTGGCACTTCTTGTCCTGGCCGTCGGCCGAGGAGTCCTCGGCCGCCACGAGGTCGACCGCGGCGCCCTGCTCGGCGCCCGCGCGCTCGACGCCGGCCAGCTGCGCCTTGGTGAAGTCCGAGACGTGGCCGACCAGGTAGGCCACCTTCACCTCACCGGTCGCGTCGCCGCCGTCGCCGCTGTCACCGCCCTGCCCCGAAGCGCAACCGGTCAGGGCGAGCCCCAGACCGAGCGCGCCTGCCACGAATACGCGTGTGCGTGTCTTTCCCATCATGTGCTCCTTCGCATCTTGATTTCTGAATGGTGAATGGGTGCGCGGGCGCAGACCTGCGCCCGCCTCGGTCCTCATGCCGCGCTGCTGCGCTTCCTGCCCCACACGTCGAGGGCGACGGCGAGGATGATGACCGCGCCGACGAAGATCTTGTTGTAGAGCGGATCGAGCCCGAGCAGGTTGAAGCCGTTGTTGATCAGCGCGAACAGCATGACGCCGACGACGGTGCGCCAGATCGCACCGGATCCGCCCATGAGCGAGGTGCCGCCGACGAGCACTGCCGCGATCGCGTCGAACTCGATGCCCAGGCCGGCTTGCGCATCGACGCTCAGCGTGCGGCTCATCGTGATGAGGCCGGCCATCGCGGCGGCCACGCCGCCGATCACGTACGTCCAGGTGCGCACCATCGAGACGTTCACGCCGGAGAGCCGCGCGGCGTAGTCGTTGCTGCCGACTGCGAAGATGTGCCGGCCGAACACCGTGAACTTCAGGATGAAGCCGCAGACGAGGGCGAAGACGATGAAGATGATCACCGGCGCGCGCACGCCGAGGAACAGCGGCGCCCGTGAGAGGGAGCTGAAGGCCTGGGCGGTCACCACCACGATGAAGCCGCCCGTGATCACGTAGGCGAGGCCGCGGTAGATCAACGACATCGCGAGCGTCGCGACGAAGAAGTTGATCCGGCCGTAGGTCACGATCGCGCCGTTCAGCAGACCGGCCAGGAATCCGACGCCGAGGCCGGTGAGCACGCCCAACGCGATCGATCCCGTCGCGTTCATCACCAGACTCGTGCTGATCGTCGCGACGCCGAAGATCGCGCCGAGCGAGAGGTCGAAGCCGCCGGCGATCAGCGTCAACGTCATCGCGCAGGCGATGATGCCGACGGCCGCGTTCTGGCTCAGGATGTTCAGGAGGTTGCCAGGGGTGAGGAACGCGTCCGACGCGAACGCCATGACGACGAACAGCACGACGGTCGCCGCGACGATGCCGTACTCGCGCAGCAGATCGAGGACGAGCGCCCCTCCCCTCGGACGCGTCTGGAGCGGGATCGAGATCGTATCCGTCGGCGGGTGCTCCACGCGCACACTGATACCGCCGTTGTCGCTGTTCTTCACTACCATTTCCCCTTGCATCGACCGTTCGGGCTTCGGACTCACGGTTCGCCGGTTCAGGCGAACGCGGCCGTGAGCACCGCTTCCTCCTGCGACTCGAGGTCGCCCGTGAACTCCTCGACGAGCCTGCCCCGGCTCATCACGTACACCCGATCCGACAGCCCGAGCAGCTCTTCGAGCTCGCTCGAGACCAGCAGGATCGCCATTCCCTCGTCTGCGAGCGCGCGCAGCACCTTGTAGATCGATGCCTTCGCGCCGATGTCGACGCCGCGCGTCGGCTCGTCGATCATCAGCAGCCGCGGCACGTCGACCAACCACTTCGCGATCGCGACCTTCTGCTGGTTGCCCCCGGAGAGCGTCGACACGGGGTCGGTGCTCCTGCCGAGTTTGATCCCCAGCTCGCGGATCATCTCCTCGATCCGCTGCGACTCCCGCCGGCTGCGAATGATGCCGCCCGGCGAGATCCGCCCCAGCGCCGGGAGCACGATGTTCTCGTGGATCGAGCGCCCCATCAGCAGCCCCTGCGACTTCCGCGACTCCGGCACCAGTGCGAGCCCGTTCTTCATCGCATCGGCCGGCGAACGGTGCGTGACGGGCTTGCCCGCCACCGCGATGGTGCCCGCGTCGACGGCATCGGCGCCGAAGACCGCGCGGAGCGTCTCGGTGCGCCCGCTCCCGACCAGGCCGCCGAGTCCGACGATCTCCCCGGCGCGGACGGTGAATCCGACGTCCTTCAGCACGCCCTGGCGGCTCAGTCCCTCCACCGCCAGCACCGTGTCGCCGGTGTGCGCGACCCGCTTCTCGGGGAACACCGAGTCCAGGCTCCGACCGAGCATGCCGAGCACGAGGCTGTCCTTGGTCTCGTCCGCAGTGGCCGAGGTGCGGACGCGCTGCCCATCCTTCATCACGGTGACGGTGTCGGTGATCTCGAGCACCTCGTCGAGGAAGTGCGAGACGAAGACGATCGAGGTGCCCTGCGCCTTGAGGCTGCGGATCACGCCGTGGAGCTGCTCGACCTCGCGGCGTGAGAGCGGGGCGGTCGGCTCGTCCATGACGATGAGTTCCGAGCTGCGCGCGAGTGCCCGGAGGATCTCGACCCGCTGCTGGTCGGCGACGCGCAGGTCCCCCGCGATCGCCCGGGGGTCCAGTCCCGAGAACCCGTACTCCTCGACGAGTCGGTCGAAGTCCTCGAACTGCTGTCGCCGGCTGACCATTCCGAGGCGCGCGTGGTGGCTGCCGAGGAACACGTTCTCGAGCACCGTGCGGTGGGAGAGGGTCGCGAGCTCCTGATCGATGATGGCGATGCCGTCCTTGCGAGCGTCGCTCGGTCGACGGTATCTGACCGGTCGGCCGTTGACGAGGATCCTGCCGCCGTCGGCCGAGACGGAGCCGGCGAGGATCTTGCCGAGCGTCGACTTGCCGGCGCCGTTCTCGCCGACGAGCGCGTGCACCTCGCCGCGCCGGATGGAGAGGTCGACGCCGCGCAACGCGCGAACACCCCCGTAGCGCTTCTCGACGCCGGTGGCTTCGATGTGGACGGAGGGTCGATCCGACGGTCGATCCTGAACAGCATCCACGTGTCTTCCCCCTGTCGGCTCCATCGCTTGATGCACCAACCTAGCCAGCCCCGGGAGCGATTCTCAACACTTAGAAGAAACGTTTGGGTCACTTCAGTAGTATCTGTGCTCGCGCACCAGGAACCTCCGGCAAAGAGGGCGGCCCGCACAGCGGCCGGGAACTACGACGGCCGGGCCGTCCCCCGCTCGCGGGCGAACAGGGGGATGGTGACAGCGCAGACCGGGCCGATGGTGAGCGCGAACGCGAGCGTCCCCCACCCGAGGTTGCCGCCCAGCAGTGCACCGACGCCGAGCACCCCGATCTCGATGCCGGTGCGCACCAGCCCGATGTTCCATCCGGTGAGGGCGTGCAGGCCGGTCATGAGGCCGTCCCGGGGCCCCGGCGCCAGGCCGGCGCTCAGATAGATCCCGGTGCCGATGCCGAGCGCCAGCACCCCTCCGGCGAAGAGCCCGAGTCGCACCGGGAACGGCAGTCCCGCCGGCACGACGAGCATCGTCAGGTCGACGAACGGGCCGGTGACCAGCACATTGATGACCGTGCCGATGCCGAAGCGTTGACGCAGCGGGATCCAGAGCAGCAGGACGACGCCGCTCACGACCATCGTCGAGAGACCGAACGTCCAGCCGAACGCGTAGGCGACGCCCTGCGCCAGCACGTCCCACGGCGGCACGCCGATCGCGGCGCGCGCGAAGAGCCCGATGCCGATCCCGAAGAGCGCGAGGCCGCCGAGCAGCCGGGCCGAACGGTTCGCCCATACGGTCGCGGCGCCGCGCGACGGACGGCGCACCGCTCTCAGCATCCGATCACTCCTCGCACGACGATGAGGCGGTGCGGTCGCCGCCGAAGCTCCCAGTCCACCCCATCCGGCGCGGGATCGCCAGGGGCGCGTGCACACCCGCGATCTGCTCCGTTGGTGAGCGGCACAACGGGGAACGCGCAGGCGCCCGGACGCCTCTCGGCATCCGGGCGCCTGCGCGCACCGCGGGTCACTCGTGGTGGATGAGGCCCGCGTAGCGCTCGGGGCTGCGCTTCTCGGCGATCGCCGCCGCGCCCACGCCGACCAGGAAGAAGACCACCGGCAGCACCATCAGCAGGGTGTTGAGGCCCGGATTGTCGACTGCACCGGAGAGCGCGGAGAAGTTGATCATCGCGTTGACCATGATCCCGCCGAAGACGAGGAAGGCCAGCAGCGGCGAGATCGTCGACACCCACACGTTCTTGCGCTTGTCCGGGTTCTTGCGGAAGTAGATGAAGATCGCGATGCTCGTCAGCACGAACACCATCATCAGCGCGAGCGAGCCCAGCGCGATCTCCCAGCCGAAGAACACGTAGGGGTCGATGCCCGAGAGCAGCCAGAGCAGGATCACGATGAGCGCGATCGCCGAGGTCGTCAGCGAGGCGATGTACGGCGCGCCGCTCTTCTGGTGCACGAAGCTGAGCTTCTGCGGCAGGACCGAGTGCCCCATCGAGTGCAGGTAGCGGGCCGCGATGTTGTGGTACGCCAGCACGCAGGCGAACATCGAGGTGAGCGCCACGACCTGCATGATCTGCATGAACACCGTGCCGACGTAGATCGAAGCGGTCTCGTACACGATCCAGAACTGCGCGGTCTCGTCGCCGTTCAGCAGTTCCATCACGCCCTGCGTACCCCAACCCTGGATGAAGCCCCAGAGCGCGAAGAAGTAGAAGACGGCAGCCGAGAGGATCGCGATGTAGATGGCCCGCGGGATGGTCTTCTCGGGGTCGCGCGCCTCGTCGCGGAAGATCGCGGTCGCCTCGAAGCCGAGGCCGATGCTGAAGCCGAAGAGCAGGGCGATCGGAACCGACCCGGAGAAGAGCACCTCGGGGGTGAACTGCTGCGTGAACGAGACGCCCTCCTCGGGTGTGCCTCCCTGGACCAGGATGGCGATGTTCATGATGATCACGAGCACCACCTCCGCGATCAGCACGAAGGAGAGCACCTTCGCGTTGACGTCGATGTTCGAGATGCCGAGGATCGCGACGACGACGATCATCGCGATGGTCCAGACGTACCAGGGCAGCTGGAACGCGTTCTCGCCGAAGAGGCCGACGAGCGTCTCGTTGAAGGTCATGCCCATCAGCGTGAACACGAAGCTCTGGAAGACCAGGTAGCCGGTGAGCGCGATGAAGCCGGCGCCGACGCCGACCTTCCGACCGAGGCCGGCCGTCACATAGGAGTAGAACGCTCCGGCCTTCGGCACGTAGCGCGTCATCGCCGCGAAGCCCGGCGCGAACAGCAGGAGCAGCAGCGGCACGACGAAGTAGACCACCGGCAGGCCCGCGCCGTTGCCGTTGATCATGTTCGTGGGCGACGAGACGAGGATCGTCAGCGGTGCGGCCGCGGCGACCACCATGAAGACGATCGCGAGCGGGCCGAGGTTGCCGCGGAGGCGGCCGGAGCCCGGCGCCGCCTCGGTCGCAGTGGTTGTGTCCGTAGACGTCATTGTCCTGATTCCTTCGATCTAGGTGTATACGGTGTGTGAATGGGTCGTCTGGATGACGGTGGGAGGAGCGGGCGCCGGTTACAGTGCGGAGCCCGCGACCTGCAGCGCCTTGAAGACACCGCCGCCGGGATCGACCACGACACCCCAGGTGCCGAAGCCATTCACGTTGTCGCGCGTGTTGACCGTGCCGCCGGCCGCGGCAGCGGCGTCGATGGCAGCGGACTGATCCGCAACGCTGAACCAGGGCAGCCAGTGCGGCGGCAGGAAGGGCCGGACCTCTTCGGCGACCTCGTAGGAGCCGCGCAGCGCCAAGCCCTCGGCGTTGCGGAAGAAGCAGACCTCGTGAGGCACGATCGGATCGTGCGCATCGCTCGGGAAGAGCGCTTGCTGGAACGCGATCTGCGCCTCGAGGTCGTGATTGGTCGGGTCGACGAGCGACATCCGGCCGAGTTCGGTCGACACGGGAACCGCTTGCCCCGGGGCCGGGACGGCGAGCCCGAACGGGGCGCCGAACGGATCGAGCAGCCAGGTCGCCTCGCCCTCGATCAGCATCGGTTCGGCCGTGCGCACCACGGTCGCACCGGCCGCGGTCGCGCGCGCCACCG
>NZ_JBHSRW010000067.1:0-11227 GCF_042659205.1 Leucobacter soli | reverse complement strand
CTGCGAGCTCCTCGCGCGGATCGTCGAACCCTAGAGCTCGTCGGCCCCGAGCTCGTCGGCCCGGCCTGGCCCGGGTTCGGTCCCGCCGTCGTCCGCCGATGCCGCGGGGCTCTCCAGCCCGGCCGCGGCCGCCATGCTGCGCATGACGGTGTCGGTCCCCCGGCGCACCAGGGTGTCGCGGTCGGAGCCGCGGATCGCGATGTGCAGCCATTCCATCGTCGAGTCGAGCCGGCAGGCCTGATCCGCCGCGTCTCGCAGTCCCTCGAGGAGCTCGGCCGGAACCTCGCGATCGTACTTGTAGTAGATCTTGTGCTCGAGGCTGGCCCAGAAATCCATAGCGATCGTGCGGATCTGCACCTCCACGATGGTCCGCACCGGGCCGCTCGAGAGGAACACCGGCACCTCGAGCAGCAGATGCAGGCTGCGGTACCCGTTCTCCTTGGGCTTCGCGATGTAGTCCTTCACCTGGAACACGGTGACGTCGTCGTGCGCGGTCAGCAGCTCGAAGACCCGGTAGACGTCCGAGACGAATGCGCAGACCACCCGCAGGCCGGCGATGTCGGTGATCGTCTCGCGCACCCGCTCCGTCTCGAGCGGCACACCGCGGCGCTGCATCTTCTCGATGATGCTGTCGGGATCCTTCAACCGGCTCGAGACGTGCTCGATGGGGTTGTACTCCCCGGTCTGCGTGAACTCCTCCTGCAGGATCCGGAGCTTCGTCATCACCTCGTCGATGGCGAACTTGTACGGCATCAGGAAGCGGGTCAGCCCCTCGCGGACCTCGCGCCGGCCCTCGATCTCCGAGAGATCGATCCGGGAGAGGTCTATCGGGCCGGTGAGCGGGTGGACCGGCCCGGGGCCGTGCCCGCCGATCGACGGCGCCTTCCGCTCATCGACCCGGTCGGTCTCGTCCGGGGGGCGGATCGTCGATTCGGTCACAGCTCGACGCTACCTCCTCGGGGTGTGCGTTCGATGGGAGATCGCGCAACGGTCCGCGGAAGGCCGAGCGCGCGCGTACGCGGCTCAGGCGCGGCCTACCTCCGCTTCTTCGACTTCTCGACCGCCACCTGGAGCATGAACGACCGCTGCCCCCCGTCGACGACCGTCGGCGCCGTCTTCCGGCTCGTCTTCACCTGATTCGCCCCCGATGCGGAGGTGTAGCGGCGCGTGACGGTCACGCGATCCGAACGCGAACGATCGTCGAGCGCGGCGACGTACTGGTCGAAGTTCCGCACCGGCGCACCGTCGTCGGAGCCGATGACGAGCTCGCCGTCCTCGAAGAGCGGCGTCGCACCGGTGAGCCGGACCTTCAGCGTCTTCTTGATGCTCTTCGGCACCGTGACCGTGAAGGGCAGGTAGCTCGTGCCGCCATCGGCGTTGGGGGCGGGCCGGAGCACGGCACGGTAGTCGTAGCTCTTCCCCCGGCTCGCCTGCACCGTGCTGCCGGCCGGCACCTTCTTCCAGCCCGTGCCCGACTTCCGTTCGAATCCGGCGACCCGGGCGACCCGGACCTGATCGGAGAAATCGGCAGTGATCCGCACGCCCGTGACCGTGACGGTCTCGAACCCGTTGTACTGCAGCGCGGCGATGTCCTCGGCGACGCCCCAGCCGACGAGGTCGGGCAGGTACATGTCGTCGGCGTACTTGTCGGTATTGGTGAGCGTGCCGGTTCGGCCGTTCGCGCGAGTGTAGTCGATCGACCAGCGGACCGTCGCGGAGCCGGCCCAGGCGTTGTCGAGCATGCGGAGCGCGTCGCCGCCGAGCTGGACGGCGGCGACGGGCGCGATGTCCAGCTTCTCGGTGACGTTCGTCACCGCAGTGCTGCTCGTCCCGCCGACCTTGCTCACCGTCGTGACCTTCACTGCGGGGAAGGTCTCGCCGAGGGTGCCGCGAACGCCGGCCGTGCGGTCGTCGGTGAGCCGGCCCATCGGCGCGCCGATCTCGGCGATCAGCTTGTACGAGTCGCCCGCGCTGGGCACCACCCGGGCGGCGGACGCCCCGTGGAAACTCGCCTTGAACTTGCTGTTCCCGGTGTTCGGATGCCCGTAGGCCCAGACCTGATCGCCGCAGACGGCGGTCACCGTGCCCACCGTGGCGTCCCACAGCGCGCCGTGCGCGTAGCTGACGGCGATGTTGCCGCCGGGCACGATGGAGGGGATGGCCTCCGCGTCGGCACCGACCACCCCGCCTGCTCGGCCGGTCGCACCCACGGTCTTGAAGCCCTTCACCGCCTGCTTCAGGCGCTTCTCGGTCTTCTCGAAGAGGTTCCCGGTCCGCCCGTTCTCGACCTTCACCGGTTGCAGCTGCGTCATCGATCGCCCCGGCGAGACGCCTGTCGCCGCCTGCACCATCTGCCGCCCCGCCGCGTTCACCTGCACGGAAGCGGGCAGGTCGCCGATCGATTTCATGGCCGCGGCCGGCGTGACGCCGGCGACGTTGTCGGCCTCCCCGCTGAACCCGTAGGAGACGGCGCCGATCAGCGCCCCGTCCTCGTCGTACACCGGAGAACCCGAGGCACCGGCCCAGACCCCGGCCGGCAGCGTGCTCCCGGAGCCGTCGACGACGGGACCCGAGAGCTCGACCAGCAGGAGATCGCGCTGGTTGCCGTAGGCGTCGTGCCCGAGCGCGTTGGGGAGCCTGCCGAGATACGTGCCGCTGAACTCCGTCGGCGCGATGCCCGAGACCGTCGAGAGCCAGGTCACCGGCTCGTCCACGACCAGGTCCGCGATCGGCGAGATCGCGAGCTCCTCACCCGGCAGATCGCAGAAGAGGCCCGGATCCGCCGACGGCGCGGCCTGGGCGGGTGCGGCGAGAAGAGAGGCGGCCAGCGCAGCGGCGACTCCCGTTCCCAGCACGGTGATCGGTCGTCGGTTCATCGCCATCGCGGCCTCCAAGGATCGTAGGGGTTCCCCATGGCTCGGAGCCTAGCAGCGTCTCAGGCGCCTCAGCGACGCCCGAACACCATCGCGGATCCGACGGTCAGCGCACCCGGCCGCCGAGCGCGCGAGCGTCCCGTTTGCCGGAGGCATCCTGCCGGAGTTCCTTCGGCAGGGAGAAGACCAGATCCTCCTCGGCCGTCACGGTCGCCCGGACATCCGAATAGCCCGCATCGGCGAGATCGTCGAGCAGTTCCTGCACCAGCACCTCGGGCACCGAGGCGCCGCTCGTCACACCGACGGTGCGCACGCCGTCGAGCCACTCCTGCTGCACCTCGCTCGCGTAGTCGACGCGGTAGGCCGCCTTGGCGCCGTACTCGAGCGCGACCTCCTTGAGCCGCACCGAGTTCGAGGAGTTCGAGGATCCCACGACGATGACGAGGTCGGCCTGCGGCGCGATCTGCTTGATGGCGCCCTGGCGGTTCTGCGTCGCGTAGCAGATGTCGTCGCTCGGCGGATCCTGCAGGTTCGGGAATCGTTCACGGAGGCGATCCACCGTCTCCATCGTCTCGTCGACCGAGAGCGTAGTCTGGGAGAGCCAGACCAGCTTGTCGGGATCCTCGACCTCGAGGGTGTCGACGTCGGCGGGCGAGTTCACGATGGTGATGTGGTCCGGCGCCTCGCCGCTCGTGCCCTCCACCTCCTCGTGCCCGGTGTGGCCGATGAGCAGGATCTCCATGTCCTGCTTCGCGAAGCGCACGGCCTCGCGGTGCACCTTCGTCACGAGCGGGCAGGTCGCGTCGATGGCGTGCAGGTGCCGGTCCTCGGCGGCCTGCACCACTGCGGGCGAGACGCCGTGGGCAGAGAAGACCACGTTCGCACCCTCGGGCACCTCATCGACCTCGTCGACGAAGATCGCACCCATCTTCTCGAGGGTCTGCACGACGTGCACGTTGTGGACGATCTGCTTGCGCACGTAGACGGGGGCGCCGAAGCGATCCAGCGCCTTCTCGACGGCGACGACCGCACGATCCACCCCCGCGCAATAGCCTCGGGGCGCCGCGAGCAGCACCTGCTTCGGCCCGTCGACCGGCACGTTCTTGAGCCGACCCCGCTCGCGCCTCATGCGCGGCATCGCGAGGCTGACGACCGGTGCGCCGATCGTGCGCTGATCCTGAGCCGTAGCCGTACCAGTCATGCCTCGAGCTTACCCGTCCGGCCTGACAGATCCCCGGTGGGGCCTCCGGCGCAGCCCTATACGGCACCCCCGGATCGCGCTTGATGCTTCGGCTCTTCCTCGGCGACCGCCTTCCGTCCGAGCTTCGCCCACGAACTGCGGATCATCTTCTGGATCGAGCTGTCGAGCCCGACCGCGACGATCAGCGTCGCACCCACGAGGATGGTCTGCAGGAACGGCGAGGCCTGGAGGAACACGAGCCCCGCGCGCAGCACTCGGAAGAAGAGCAGGCCCGCGACGACGCCGCTGATGCGGCCGACGCCGCCCTCGAACGCGACGCCGCCGAGCAGCACCACCGTGAGCGCCTCGAGCTCGAGCCCCGACCCGATGGTCGGGTTCGCGGACTGCACCTTCGCCGAGAGGAACATCCCGGCGAGCGCGGCGAACGCGCCCGAGGCGACGAAGAGCAGGAATCGGGATCGCTTCACGTCGATTCCCATGAGCCGCGCGGCCCGTTCGTTGCCGCCGATCGCGCGGACCTGCTTGCCGAACTTCGTGTGGTTGAGCACGTACCAGCCCAGCAGCACGACGACGATCAGCGCGATGATCTGGATCGGGATCGGCCCGACCTTGAAGGTGCCGATCGCGCGGAAGGCATCGGGCAGCTCGGACCGCGGGATGGTCTTGCCGCTCGAGAGCAGCAGGGCGAAGCCGCCCCAGACGCTCAGCGCACCGAGCGTGACCACGAACGAGTTCAGCCGGAGGTACGAGACGAGGAACCCGTTCAGCGCACCGGCGACGACGCCCGTGACGACCGCGGCGGCGAACCCCAGCAGTGTCGACCCCGTGGCGCTCATGGCCATGCCACCGGTGATCGCTGCAGCCGAGGCGACGGAGCCCACCGACAGGTCGATGGTCCCCGACATGATCAGGAAGGCCGCCGGGATCGCGATGAGGCCGAGCTCGGTGGCCTGCATCAGGATGCTCTGGCCGTTGGCGAAGCTGAAGAAGTTGGGGCGCAGAATCGAGAAGACGGCGATGAGCACGATGAGTGCGAGGAAGATCCCGTTCTTCGCGACGAAGATCTTGAGGCGTTCAGCGTTCATGAGGTTCTTTCCGGTTGGATCCGTGTGTCTCAGGCATCCGCCGTCTCGGCGAGCGCGAGGAGGGCTGAGAGGAGGTCTTCGTTGAAGGTCGCGGTTCGGGGCACCTCGACGAGGCGGTCGCCGAGCACCGTGTAGGCGCGGTCGCACATGCTCGCGATCTCGTCGGACTCGCTCGAGGCCACCACGACTGCGGCGCCGCGATGCGCCCCCGCGCGGACCGCCTCGACGATGTCGAGCTTCGCGCCGACATCGACGCCCTGGGTCGGCTGGGCGAGGACCAGTAGATTCGGCTCCGCGGGGTAGAGCCAGCGGGCGAGGAGGTGCTTCTGACGGTTGCCGCCCGAGAACTGGGAGACCTCGGCCGTGCCCTCCGGCCCGCGGATGTCCAGGCCCGTGCGTGCGCGCTCGTACATCTCGACGCCGGAAGTGCGGGAGACCCACCACCCGCGCGACGCCCCCTGCGAATACCAGGGCAGCATGACGTTGTCGATGCCGGTCTCGGAGGCGATCAACCCCTCGGTCTCACGATCGGGCGGCACGAAGAACACGCCCCTGCGTATCGCCTGCCCCGGGGAGCGGAAGCGGACGCTCTCGCCGGCGAGCACGTACTCGTGAACCTGATCGGAGGCGCCCGCGAGTTGCGCGGCCATGCGGAACTGCTCGCCGCCGGCCATGCCGAAGAGGCCGACCACCTCGCCGGATCGGGCCGTCACGGTCCCACCGGGCACGGTCATGCGAACGACCTCGTCGCCGGCTTCGACATGGCTGAAGTCGAGCGAGCGCAGATCGGGCACGAGCGCTTCCGCCAGCCGCGCCGGCGTGAAGTCGGCCGCCGGCCCGTCGACGACCAGCCGGCCCCCGCGCAGCACGACGATGCGGGTGCACACCTCGAGGATGTCGGGCAGGCGGTGCGACACGTAGAGCACGGACACCCCGCGCGCGGCGAAGTCTCGGATCAGCGCGTGCAACGACTCGGTCTCCGCCTTGCCGAGCGCGGCCGTCGGCTCGTCGAGCATCAGCACCTTCATCTCGCCCGAGAGCAGGCCGCGGGCGAGATCGACCAGCTGCCGTTCGCCGAGGCCGAGCGCCTCCACCGGCATGTCGAGCGGCAGCCGGGCGCCGACCGTCGCGAGCGCCTCCCGTGCACGGGCGACGCGCTCTGGACCCCTCGGCGCATCGCGGGCGAGGAAGAGGTTGTCGAGCACCGACATGTTCGGCGCGAGCGCCGGCTCCTGGTGGATGACGGTGATGCCGAGCTCGGCGGCGGCGCGCGGGCTGAGGCGGCCGTCGATGCGGGTGCCGTCGATCGTGAATCCGCCGCTCGTCGCGTCGATGACCCCGGTGGTGACGTTGAAGAGCGTGCTCTTCCCTGCTCCGTTGTGGCCCAGCAGGCCGACGATCTCGCCCGGCGCGACTTCGAATCGGATGTCATCGAGTGCTCGGGTCGCACCGAAGTCGACCGTCACGCCCTCGAACGCGATCCTCGTCTCAGGACTGCTCATGCGCCTCGCGCTCCTTCCCGGCGGCCGCCGTGGCCGCTCGCGCCCCTGATGGGGCATCGGTCCCGGGATCCTCGGCGGACGGCTCTCCGCTCCGCCGAGGATCCCGGTCACCGCCGACTACTGGTTCTCGAGGAGGTAGTCCAGCGCGTTGGCGCTCGTGACCTCGGTGGTCGGGATCACCTTGTCCTCGACGGGCTCTCCGTTGGCGGCGGCGACCAGCATGGCCGCATTCGCCTCGGCGATCTGCCGGGTGACGGGGATGAAGGCGTAGCGCCAGAACGATCCCTCCTCGCCGATGATCTTCAGCTCGGCATCGGTCGCGTCGAGGTTGAGCAGCAGCATGCTGTCATCGGTCGGCGAGACGCCCGAGTCGATCAGCGCCTGGTAGGCGCCGAGGGCGGGATCGTTGGCGATCGCGAGCCACACCTTGGTGTCGGGGAACGCGTTGAGCTGATTCTGGGCGGCGGCGTAGCCGTCGTCGAGGTTGAGCACGCTGTGCTCGTTGATGTTGAGGTTGAGGCCGGCGGCGTCGAGCGCCTCCTTGATGCCCTCGCCGCGGAGGCGCCCCAGGTCGGTGTCGGGGTAGCCGAGGAACCCGACGTCGACCTTCTCGTCGCCGTAGTTCTCCTTGATCCACTCCGCGGCGCGTTCGCCGGCCTTCAGCCCATCGGCCTTGTGGTCGAGGACGACGGCGGCCTGCACGCCCTCCCAGGTGCTGCCGTAGCCGAGCACGGGGATGCCCGCGTCGGTCGCCTGCTGCGTCACCGCGACCATCGCGTCCGACTGGGCGGGATAGCCCATGATCGCCTTGATGTCGCCGCGCACGATCCACGACTCCCAGTCGGAGACCTGCGTGTTGACGTCCCACTTCGGGTCGTCGGTGACGAACTCGAAGCCGGCGTCGGTCACGACGGTCTCCATGAAGGGGAGCATGTCGTTCCAGATCTGGATGTCGAGGCCCGCGAAGCTCATCGCGACCGCGCCCTTCGAGGAGTCCGAGCCCCCTCCGCCCGAGCCGTCCGATGCGCATCCGGAGAGCGCGAGTGCGGCGGCTGCGGTGAGTGCGACGACGCCCAGTGTGCGGCGTGAATGTTTCATGTCCATAGCTCCTTTGCTCGAGCAGGAGAACGGGCCCGTCCGTTCCGATCGTTCACGGTCCGGAAGCGGTGCGGCTCCGGGGAGCGACATTCGCGGACGGACGCGGGAACGTTCCTGCATTGGAGATGCTAACACGACCAGCGGGCTCGCCCGCAAGAGGTTCTCAATCGTTATCGACGAGATTCGGATCCGGCCCCGAGGCCATCCGCGATCGATCAGGCGTCTTCGTCATCGGGGAAGAGCGACTCGGGCGTCCGCCCGTGGACGAGCAGCGAGATCTCCCGATTGACCCGCCACTCGAATCCCTCGCCCTCGCCGTCGATCAGTCCGGTGAGGAACTGCGCCGCCCGGCGTCCGAACGACTGGGCGTTGAGCTCGACCGCCATCAACTGCTCGACTCCGCCCTCAGTGGCGGGGTCGGCGGCGAGCGCGGCGACCCAGATCGCCTCGCCCCGGCGCTCCAGGTAGCGCTTCGCGAAGGGGCCGGCGACGCCCTGCTGCACGACCAGGACCCCGTCGACGTCCCCCGCCTCCTCGAGCGCGTCCACCATGCGCTCGATCTCCTCGCCCGAGGGCCAGAACCCGGCGCGCAGCACCAGCGGCTCGACCCCCTCGCGCCGCATCCAATCGAGATAGATCTCGCGCGCCTGCACGGCCCAGAGCGGCTCGACCCCCTCATCGAGCGCGACGATCGCGGGGCGGCGGACGCCTTCGGCGTGCAGGCGCTCGAGCACGATCGGGGTGAACTCGTCCTGCCCGCCCGAGAACTGGCCGCGCACCAGGCCCCGCTGCTCGGGCGAGAGCGCACCGACCGCGACCACCGGGATGCCGGTCCGCGACACCTGCTCGATGAAGGGATCGTTCGGCGCCGGATCCAGCACCAGCATGCCGTCGGCCCACAGGCTGCGCCGCCGCGGATGGAGGCGGTTCTCCGTGAGGAGGGTCAGGTCCAGGCTTCTGTCGGCCGCGTGCTCCATCGCGCCGAACACGAACTGCATGTAGAAGTTCCGCCCGTGGCTGTTCGGGAAGAGGTGCAGGCCGATGCTCTGCGATCGGCTGCCGCGGAGTCGCTGGGCGGCCCGATTCGAGACGTAGCCCAGCCGTTCCGCCGTCTCGGTCACCAGCGTGCGGGTCGCCTCGGATACGCGCCCGTTGCCGTGCAGCGCCGACGAGACCGTCGTCTTCGATATCCCCAGTTCACGGGCGATGTCGACGATGGTCACGGCGGTGTAGCTCACCTTGCTTAGCTTAGCCACCGTGCCGCCTCGCGATTCGACCGGCTCGGGCGTCCCGGGGCGTCCGAGACCCCGGCTCGCTCCGAACGACGATCAGCCCACGATCATCCCCAGTGCGCGCGCGAGCTGCGCCGAGCGCTCGATCGTCTCCGTCTGCCAAGCGGTAAGCGCACGGGTCGGGGAATCCCCGACCGAGATGTTCACCGGATCCTCGACGCCCGTCTCGACCCCGCTCAGCGCTTCCAGCACCGCGAGCCCGCAGAACGGAACATGCACCGGCGAGTACCCGCCCTCGTGCGAGAAGACGATCTTGCCGCCGCACACCTCGTCGGCGACGGCGAGCAGCCGCTCCGCCATCCCCTTGAACCCCCCGGAGGTCACGCTCATGCGGCCGAGCGGGTCGAACGCCGACGGGTCGAAGCCGCTCGACACCATGATGAGATCCGGCGCGAACGCGCGGATCGCCGGCACCGCCACCTCGTCGACCACCGACCAGTAGGCGCCGTCACCCGAGCCCGCAGGCAGCGGGATGTTGATGTTGGTCCCCGCACCGGCGCCCTCGCCCTGCTCGTCCACGAGGCCACTGTCCACGGGGAACAGGCGATCCTGGTGCACCGAGATGGTCAGCACGTTCGGATCGTCCCAGAAGATCTTCTGGGCGCCGTTGCCGTGATGCACGTCGTAGTCGAAGATCGCCACGCGCTGCACGCGGCCCGCGGCCCGAAGCGCCTGGATCGCGACCGACACGTTGGAGAAGAGGCAGTAGCCGCGACCCAGGTCGGGTTCGGCGTGGTGCCCCGGCGGGCGCACGAGGGCGTAGGCGTTGTCGACCGTGCCGTCGAGCACGGCCTCGGCGGCGGCGAGCGTACCGCCGGCCGCCAGCTTCGCGATCTCGTACGAGCCGCGGCCGAAGGGCGAGAAGCCGTCGCCGGCGTCGCCGCCCGACGCCTCCGACTGCTCCCGGATGCTGTCGACGTGCCGCTGCGTGTGGACGCGGAGGAGATCCTCCTCCGTCACGGGCCGGGCCGGGATGCGCACCAGGCTGTCGATCAGGCCCGAGACCTCGACGAGCGCGGCCATGCGGGCCTTCGACTCCGGGCTCTCGAAGTTGTGGTAGGGCTGCACGTAGCCGCCGGAGGGGAAGATCCCCGCATGCGTGCCGGTGTCGTGCCAGGCGTAGCGCTCATCCCAGACGTACCCGGTGCGGCGTCGCTGATTCATGATCCTTGGCTCCTTTGCTCGAGCAGGTGCGGGGTCCCTGGGCGTCGTCGTCGCCGAAGCGGAATCGAGCGGTTCGGGGATCACTCGCGGGAACGTTCCTGCACTTGGGATGGTACTGCCGGGTCGCCGAAGCCGCAAGCCGGTTCCGACGGGGTTTCGCACGCCTGGCGGTCCGCGCCGCCGACCCTTCCGCGTGAACTCACTCCCCCGTCCGCGCGAATTCGCTTCCCCGGGATTGCCGGCGCATCGACGTCGAAGCAGTGATCCAGCAGACACGCCCTAGGCTTGACGCATGGCCGAGACCACCGCACCCGCGACGCGCGACGCGCCCTGGCCGGTCGCGGTGATGAGCACCAAGATCCGCGACTGGATCGAGCGCCTCGGCACCGTCTGGGTCGAGGGCGAGGTCACCCAGTGGCAGCTGCGCGGCGGCCACGTCTACGGCAAGCTCAAGGATCTGACGCAGGACGCGACGGTGAGCTTCACGATCTGGCGATCGGCCGTGCAGAGTCTGAAGGGCGACTTCGCCCAGGGCGACCGCGTCGTCGCGCTGGTGAAGCCGAACTTCTGGGTGAAGGGCGGCACGCTCACGGTGCAGGTGTTCGAGCTCGCGCACGTCGGGCTCGGCGAGCTGCTGCAGCGGCTCGAGGAGTTGCGCCGACGGCTTCATGCAGAGGGGCTCTTCGACGCGGATCGCAAGCGCCGTCTTCCCTTCCTGCCGCAGGTGATCGGCCTGGTCACGGGGCGCGACAGCGACGCCGAGAAGGACGTGATCCGGAACGCGACCCTGCGCTGGCCGGGCGTGCGGTTCCGGGTGCACTACGCGGCGGTGCAGGGCGATCGTGCCGCCGCCGAGGTCGCCGCGGGCATCGCGACGCTCGACGCCGACCCGGAGGTCGAAGTGATCGTCGTGGCGCGCGGCGGCGGCGACTTCCAGCACCTCCTCCCCTTCAGCGACGAGCTGGTTCTGCGAGGGCCATCTGGTCGAGCAGCACGCTCGCCCGCGCGATGA
>NZ_JBHSRW010000066.1:0-11256 GCF_042659205.1 Leucobacter soli | reverse complement strand
CACGGCCGCCACGGTGCGCGGTGCGACCTACCTGGGATCCTCGCTGCGCGTGAGCCTCGAGGTGCCGGGCATCGGGACGCTGACCTCGCGGCAGAGCGAGAGCGCCGCAGGGCCGGACGGCAACGCCGGGCTGCGACCGGGCGACGCCGTGGAGGTCTGGTGGCGAACGGAGGAGGCGGTCGTCCTGGCCGAGGGCGGCGAGGCAACCCTCACGTCGACGCTGAGCGCGGTCGCGGCCGGCTGAGATCCGCCTCAGGCATCCGCGCCGGTTTTCTGCACAGCGTCAGGAACCTGCACAGCGTCAGCTAGATTCTCGAAGAACAGCTGACGCCGTGCAGAAAGCTGACGCTGCGTTGCCGCCGAGCGAGGCGAGCCGAAGGAATGCACCCGGTCTTGTTCGGCCCCCACAAGCAGGCACGAACGCGACTTCTCCACAGATTCGCTGAAGGCCCCGATGTGCCGAGCTCGGAGGCTGCAGAGTAAGAGGATGATCGACCCGCTCGGCACCCAAGGCGTCGCCCGCACATCCTCGTTGATCGCTCAAGGATGGAGCAGACATCGCATCGCCGAAGCTCTCGAGACAGGGCGGCTGATCCGCCCGCGACGGGGGTGGGTGGCGAAGCCTTCCGCCGACCCGGGACTGCTGCTCGCAGCGCGGCACGGCGTGCTGCTCGGCTGCATCACTCAGGCGAATCGCCTCGGGCTCTGGGTGCGCAGCGAACCGGTCAGGCATTTCGCCGTCCGCGAAAGCGGGGCCAGGAGCCGCCCGTCGGGGGTGCTGCACTGGCGCACCCCGCTGGTGCAGCGCGACCCCGATGCGCTCGAGGATCCGCTCGCGAACGTGCTCGATGCGGTCGCTCGCTGCCAGCCGTTCGAGGAGGCCGTCGCGATCTGGGACTCGGCGCTGAACAACGGCTTGGTCGAGTGGCTGGTGCTTTCACGCCTGCCCTTCGCCGGAGTGGCGAAGGATGTGCTCGCGGCGAGCAACCGCTTCGCCGACTCGGGCCTCGAATCGTATGTGCGCACCAGGCTGGCCTGGCTCAGGGTGAGGATCGTGGCGCAGGCGTGGGTGCACGGTCATCGCGTCGACTTCCTGATCGGAGAGCGTTTGGTGCTGCAGATCGATGGGAGTCAGCATTCCGGGGCGCAGCGCATGGCGGACAATCGGCACGATGCAGAGCTGAGACTGCGCGGGTACGAAGTCATCCGAATCGGCTACACGCAGGTGATGCGCGACTGGCCGAACGTGCAGCAACTCATCATGGACGCGATCTCCCAAGGGTTGCACCTCGCCGCCTGAGTGCTGCGCGTGACCGCGGTGCCTGCACTGTCTGCACGGCGTCGGAGATATGCGCGGTGGCAGCCACCTGCGCAGCGTCGGCTATCTGCGCAGCGTCAGTGAGAACTTCGAAAAACAGCTGACGCTGTGCCGATAGCTGACGCTGTGCAGACTTCTCACGCTGCGCCGGCCCCGCACCCGGCCCACGGCCTGCCGGCCGCACCCAGGGGTGAGCGGCAGCACGCGGGCCGACTCCCAGTGTTGACGCGGCCCCCGGGTGGCGGCGGCTCAGTCGAAGATGACGGTGCGGTGCCCGGTCAGCATGACGCGGTCCTCGGCGTGCAGACGCACGGCGCGGGTCAGCACGCGGCGCTCGACATCGCGGCCCATCTTGACGAGGTCGTCCTCGAGGTGGCGGTGCGAGATGCGCACCACATCCTGTTCGATGATCGGCCCCTCATCGAGGTCGCTCGTCACGTAGTGCGCCGTCGCCCCGATGAGCTTCACCCCGCGGTCGTAGGCCTGGTGGTAGGGCTTGGCGCCCTTGAAGCCGGGCAGGAACGAATGGTGGATGTTGATGATCCGCCCGGGGTAGCGCGAGCAGAAGTCGTCGCTCAGGATCTGCATGTAGCGCGCCAGCACGATGAAATCGGCGCCGGTATCGGCCACGAGCGCGCGCAGCTTCGCCTCCTGTTCGACCTTCGTGTCGGGGGTGATCGGCAGCAGGTGGAACGGGATGCCGTGCGGCTCGACGAGCGGCTTCAGCGTCTCGTGGTTCGAGACGACCGCGACGATGTCGACGGGCAGGTCGCCCGCCTGCCAGTGGTAGAGCAGATCCCAGAGGCAGTGGTCGGCCTTGCTCACCATGAGGATCACGCGCCGCAGCTCGGCCTTCCGGCGGAGCGAGAGGATCGGGTCGAATCGGGCGAGCTCGCTGCGCAGGTCCGTGTCGAAGCGGGTGGCGGCATCGGCCGGCACATCGATCTCCATGCGCAGCGTGAACGTCTGGCTGCGTTCGTGCGCGTACTGCGCGCTGTCGACGATGTTGGCGCCGTGGGAGAAGATCGTCTGCGACACCGCGGCGACGATTCCGGGCTCGTCGGTGCAGCGCAGGGTCAGGACGTGGGTCACCAGCTCGCGGGCGGTCTGCGCGGCGCTCACGAGCGGACCTTCAGACGCTGCGGGTCGTAGACCGGGGTCGCGACCACCTCTGCGGCATGGTCGCCGCCGTCGGCGCGGACGGACAAGCCGTTGCCTTTGGCAGCGTGCCCCTTGGCGACGCGGGCGAGCGCCAGCGTGCGTCCGCCGAGTTCGGGGGAGGGGACGGCCATGGTGATGAAGCCGACCTCGACGTCGCCGTCGAAGAGCGGGGCCTCGTCCAGGCCCTCCGGCTCGCCGTCGACGACGATCGAGGCGACGGTCCGCCTGGCCCGGTCCTTGAGCGCGACGAGCGCGTCGCGACCGTGGAACTGCTTCTTGTCGAGGTCGACCGACCAGCCCATCCGGCATTCGAACGGCGTCGTCTCGGCGTCGTACTCGAGGTCTCCCATGACCATGCCGGCTTCGACACGGACCATCATGAGCGCTCCGCCGCCGCAGCCGATCGCACCGAACTCGGCGCCGGCCTCGGCGACCGCGTCCCAGAGGTCGAGCGCGCGCTCGATCGGCACCATGACCTCGTAGCCGAGCTCGGCGGTGAAGCCCATGCGGTTGATGTGGGCGGGGATGCCGGCGAGGTCGACTCCGGTCTGGAAGGTGTAGTACGGGAAGGCCTCGTTGCTCAGGTCGGTGGCGGTGAGCTTCTGGAGCGTCTCGCGGCTCTTCGGGCCCTGCACCGAGAGAGTTGCGATCGTGCTGCGCAGCTCGGTGAGCGAGGTCTCCGGGGTGAGGTAGGAGCGGATCACGTCCTCGACCTCCCAGTTGCCGCCGGTGAGGCGCACGTGGTCGTCGCCGTAGATGAGTACGGTGCAGTCGTCCATCATGGTGCCGTCCTCGCGGACGACGACGCCGTAGGCGATGCTGCCGGGTGCGAGTGCCGACACGTTGCGGCTGAAGACCGCGTTCAGGACGTCGATCGCCCCGGGGCCGGTGATCTCCCATTTCGGGAGCATGGAGAAGTCGATCATGCCGACGCCGGTGCGGAACGCGCGGTACTCGGCCTCGGTGCCGGTGATGCGTTCAGGCGTCGCCTGGCCGGCGACGTCCGTCCACTCGTCCTCGGTGAGGTCGGCTGGCACGCGGTCGAAGAACGGGCAGGGCTTCAGGTGCTTCGGCATAGGCATGAGGTCGGTACTCCTCGCGATCTGGGTCGGGGTGATCAGTGGTCTCGGGCGATCAGTGTTCGCGGAAGATGGTGCTCGGCGTCCACGAGTATCCCATCTTCGCGCCTGTGCGGCGGGTACAAACTCCGGGCGGTGCGCCGTCGGTCGTGCACCGAGATGGGTGCAGCATGGTTTCCGAACGCCATTGTTCCGTATAGTAATCAAGTGTTCTCGTAAAATCGTACACTATCGCTCAGAGATGAGGGAGCCGATGCACTCCGCCCTCCGTCGCCCGCCGACGGTGACACCCTTGTTGGTCGCCGTGCTCGGCCTGCTTTCCATGAGCAGCTCCATCGCGATGGACACCTACCTCCCGGCACTGCCCGACGTCGCGTCGGATCTCGGCACCACGCCGATGCTGGTGCAGGTGACCCTCACCGCCTTCTTCGTCGGGCAGGCGCTCGGTCAGTTGATCCTCGGACCGATGTCGGATCGCTACGGGCGGTGGCGGCCCCTGCTGGTCGGCAGCGTGATCTTCGTCGCGGCGGGCGTCGGTGCGGCGCTCGCCCCGAACATCTGGCTCCTGATCGCGCTGCGCACCGCGCAGGGCTTCGGCGCCGCGGCGGGCCCGGTCATCGGCCGTGCCGTTGTCGCGGATCTCGCGACCGGCGCCCGCGCCGCGAGGCTGTTCGGCATCCTCATGATGCTGTTCGGGATCGCGCCGGTCATCGCGCCGATCATCGGCGGCCCGCTCGCCGAGTGGGGCGGGTGGCGCGCCACCATGTGGGGCATCGTCGTGATCAGCGTGATCGCGCTCATCAGCGTGCTGATCGTGCCGGAGAGCCTTCCGGCCGAGAACCGTCGCGTCATCCCCGGGCGCGCGATCGCCGGCGACTTCCTGGATCTCCTGCGGATCCGCCCGTACCTCATCTCGACGCTCCTGCTCGCGGCGAGCTTCGGCGTCATTACCGCCTGGCTGGCTGCGTCGTCCTTCGTGCTGCAGGAGTACTTCGGTCTCAGCCCGACCGGCTACTCGCTCTCGTTCGCCGTGATCTTCCTGGGTTTCCTGCTCGCGGGGTTCGCGAACACCCTTCTGTTGCGGCGGTTCCTGCCGGTGCATATCCTGCACGGATCGATGCTGGTGCTCGTGGCGTCCGTCGCCCTGCTCGTCCTCTTCCTCGCGATCGATGCCCTGCCTCTGTGGCTCCTGCTCCTGCTGGCCACCGTGAGCTGCGGCATGGTCGCTCCGATCTCGGCGAATGCCACGGCGATCGGGATCGGCGCGGTGCCCTCGAATCGGGCCGGCTCCGCATCGGCGCTCATGGGGGCGCTCGAGACGCTGATCCCGGCGTCCGTCATCCCCGTGCTCGGGATGTTCGGCAGCACGCCCGCGCCGCTCGTCATCGCCTTCGCCATCTGCGCGATGGTCTGCCTGGGACTCGACTTCGCGCTGCGCGCGGCCCCGGGGGTGCGGCTGCGCGGGTCTGCCGCCTGATCCGGAGCGCGTGCCGGGTACGCAACGGGGCGGATGGGAGATCCCACCCGCCCCGCGCATCCGGCCGCCGAAACGGCGGTCGTACCGGCTATTTGACCCTGACGCGCGTGGCGCCCTTCACCGCGACCGCCTCGAACTCGATCTTCATGCGCGGATCCGCGAGCTGCACGCCGGCGAGCATCGATCCGCATGCGGGCGGGTTGTCGCCGAAGGCCTCGCGCAGCGCCTCGTCCATCTCGAAGGCGTAGGAGATGTCGGTCGTGTAGGGGTGGAACCAGACGATCTCGTCGAGCGAGAAGCCCTCGCGCTCCAGGTGCGCCTGCATCTTGCGCAGCGCCTGCCGCGCCTGCTCGAGGGGGCTCTCCGAGATGTTCCCCTCGTCGTCGTGGCCGCCCAGGCCGGAGACGAACATGGTCTCCTCGTTCGAAAGGGTGAGTGCGAAGGGGTGGGGGATCCCGTCGGGGCGGAAGGCCTTCCAAGTCGACACGTGAACGCTCCTCTGAGTCGGTGATTCCGAGCCCGGCGGATCGGGGCTCGCGTGGCTCCGACGCTAGCAGAGGGGTTCTTTTACGGCAATGGACGTAGTCGCGAAAAACTACTGTCCGGGCGCTCGCTCGGGGTGCGGGATCCTCACTCGGCCGTGGGCGAGAGCCGCGGGAAGGTGTGCACGATCCACAGCTCGGTCTCCTCGTCCCCCGTCTGCCAGCGGTGGGTGCGGTTCGCGAGGTAGGTCGCGTAATCGCCGGCTTCCAGGAGCACCTCTTCGCCCACGGGGCCGATCCGTATGCTGCCGCGCTGCACGATCACGTGCTCGCGTGCGCCGGGGCCGTGGGAGGGCGAGGTCTCGTTCGATCCGGCGCGGAAGATCTGGTGGTGCAGCTCGAGGGTGCCCGAGCCGATGACCTGGTTCCGCACCACTCGGCCGACGCTCGAATCGTCGGAGATGTCGACGCCCTCGCCGGGGCGCACGACCTCGATCTCGGAGCGGGGCTCGACCGCGATCAGCGTGTTGACCGAGACGTCGAAGGTGTCGGCGATCGAGACCAGCGTCTCGAGCGTCGGGTTGGTGCGGCCCCGCTCCACTTTGAAGAGCGTCGCCTTCGCGATCCCGGATCGCTCGCTGAGCTGGGAGAGGGAGAGTCCGTGGGATTCGCGTAGCTGGCGCACGTTCTCCGCCAGTGCTTCGACATGACCGTTCATTCGTTCATTGTGTCACCAGCTTCGCGTCACCGGCGGAGGAGGGCCGGGATGTTGGGCGTTCTTCGGCGCGTCGGCTCGCGCGGAGCTCTCCGCTCGTCTCGGAAATATCGAACGGAATCGGTGCTCGTTACCGGTTTGTGATCTTTTACGAGAACGATCGACCTACTCTGAGAGATGGAAATACCGGCTCATACTGTTCGATATTTCCAATAATGAGTGATGAGGCTCACGACACCAGGAGATCCACATGAAAGCAATGAAACTGGGCTTGGCTCTGCTCGCGGCATCGACGCTGCTGCTGACCGCCTGCTCGGGCGGAGCCGGCAGCGAGAGCCCGGACGCCGGCGGCGAGGCCGGAGTGCAGAAGCTCAAGGTCGCCGTCTACGGCTCGACCGAGGAAGCGGTGATCGACATCGCCGAGGAGCAGGGGCTCTTCGCCGACGCCGGGATCGAAGTCGAGAAGGTCATCGTCGGTGCGCCCCCGGCGCTCGTCGCCGCGACGCAGTCGAACGAGGTCGATATCGCGATGATCCCGACCATCCTCGCGGTCCGCACCATGGCCGAGGGCGTGCCCCTCGTGATCGTCGGCTCCCTCGACGGCGCCCCGGCCGGCCAGGGCGAGATCTACGACAGCGGTGCGCTCTTCGCCTCCGAGAAGTCGGGCATCACCTCGGTGGATCAGCTGACCGGGAAGACCATAGTGGTCTCCGCCCGCGGATCCTCGTTCGAGGTGTCGATCACGTCCGCGCTGGTCGCGGCGGGCGTGGACCCGTCGACGATCAACTGGGTGACCATGGACTTCGCGTCCTCGCTGCCCGCGCTCAAGGACGGCAGCGTCGACGCCGCGCCGATGATTTCGCCCTTCAACCTGCAGGCCGAGGCGCAGGGCTCCGTGGTGCTCGGCTACCCCGGATCCGACTTCCTCGACGGTGCACCGGTCGACCTGTGGCTCACGAGCACCGATACGGCCGAGAAGCGCGGCGATGCGCTGCGCGCCTTCCGCGACGCCACCTACCAGGCCGCGACCTGGGCGAACGCGAACGAGGACGAGGTCAAGCAGCTGGGCATCGAGATCGGCGGTCTCGACCTCGACCCGGCCGATATGAAGCCGATGCACTTCTTCGAAGCCGATGTCCCGGTGGCCGACCTCGAGCGCATCAACCAGACGCTCATCGACATGGGCTTCCTGGACGCGACGGCCCAGTTCACCTTCCTGGATTGAGCGAGTGCGCGACGGTATCAATATGAGTGATCGAACTCAGAAAATCCTGTTCGGTGCGGGGGGCGTGCTCGGATCGCTGCTGCTCTGGCAGCTGGTCGCTTCGATGCAGCTGTTCGGCGAAGCGCTCCCCGCCGCCGTCGACACGCTCGCGCGCTTCGGTCAGATTCTCACAACGGCCGAGACGTGGGTCGCCACCGGCGAGACCCTGCTGACGGCGGTCTGCGGACTCCTGATCGCGATCGTGATCGGGGTGGTGGTCGGCATCCTGGTCGGCACCATCCCGGTCGTCGAGCACGCGACGCGTGTGCCCATCGAGTTCCTGAAGCCGATCCCCGCCATCGTGGTGTTGCCCGTCGCGGTGCTCGTGCTCGGACCGAAGATGCAGATGGGCATCTTCCTCGCCGCCTTCGGCTGCACGATCCAGATCCTCATGCAGACGGCGAACGGCGTCATCAACACCGACCCCGTCGCGCTCGATACGGCGCGCAGCTACCGCATGGGTCGCTTCGAACGGCTCGTCCGGGTGGTGCTGCCGAGCGCCAACCCCGAGATCGTCAGCGCGATCCGCATCGGTGCGCCCACCTCCCTCGTCATCGCGATCGTCGCCGAGCTCTTCGGCGGTGCGCCGGGGCTCGGCCAGCAGCTCTACAAGGTGATGCGGGTGGCCGATTCCGAGGGCGTCTTCGCGATCGTCCTCCTGCTCGGCATCCTCGGGCTCCTCGTCCTCTGGGTCAGCACGGCCGCGGAGCGCCGCATCATCCACTGGCATCCGAGTATCCGCGAGGAGCGCAGATCATGACCAGCACGACCCGCCTCTACTCGATCCCCAAGACGGCGGTCTCGGTCCCGAGGCTGTCGCGGCGCGCGCTGCTGACGATCGAGGTGCTCGCACCGATCCTGCTGCTCGCCGCCTGGTGGGTGTTCTCGGCGAACTCCACGAACGTCTTCTTCCCCCCGCTGTCGCGGATCCTGCAGCGCTTCCGGGAGCTCTGGCTCTTCGACCACTTCATGTCCGATGTGGTGCCGAGCCTCGCGAACCTCGCGCTGGGATTCGCCATCGCGGCGGTCGCCGGCGTGATCCTGGGGATGCTCATGGGCACGTTCAAGCGGCTCCGCTGGATGCTCTCGCCGATCATGGACTTCTTCCGCTCGATCCCGACGGTCGCCCTCGTGCCGATCTTCATCTCGCTGTTCGGCTTCGGCAACGAGACTCGTGTGGTCAGCATCGCGGTCGCCTCGGTGTTCCCGATCGCCATCGCGACCATGGATGGCGTGCGCGGGCTCGACCAGGTGCGGCGCGACGTCGCCACCGTGTTCAAGCTCACGACCTTTGAGCGTATGCTCCGGGTCAATCTGCCCGGCGCGAGCCCGATGCTGTTCTCCGGCCTCCAGGTGGGGCTCATGTACGCCTTCATCGTGATGATCGCGTCGGAGATGCTCGGCATCTCCGTCGGCATCGGCGCCATCACCCTCGAATCGCAGCAGACCTTCCGCATGGCCGACATGTGGGCGGGCATCCTGCTCCTCGGCGTCATCGGCTACCTCATCAATCTGCTCTTCCTGCTGGTGCGCCGTCGTGCGCTCCGGTGGTACTTCGCCAGCCAGCGCGTGAAGCGCGCCGGTTGACACGTCTGAAAGGACCGAACGTGACGAACCCCGTCAAAGTCTCCGTGAAAAACCTCGCGAAGAGCTTCGCGACGCCCACCGGAACGGTGGAGGTGATCAGGGATCTGACCTTCGACGTCTTCGAGGGCGAGCTGGTCTCGATCGTCGGCCCGTCGGGTGTGGGCAAGACGACCCTGCTGCGCTGCCTCTCCGGCCTCGATACGCTGAGCCGCGGCGAGGCGAGGCTCGATGACCGGCTCATCGACGGCCCGCCGAACGAGCTGGCGCTCGTGTTCCAGGATTACAGCCGATCGCTGATGCCCTGGCTCACCGTGCGCAAGAACGTCGAGCTCCCGCTGCGGCATCTCGGCCTCTCCGCCGAGGAGCGGCACGCGCGCAGCGACGAGGCGCTCGCCGCCGTCGGCCTCGCGCAGGCCGCGCAGAAGTACCCCTGGCAGCTCTCCGGCGGCATGCAGCAGCGCGTGGCGATCGCGCGAGCGGTCGCGTATCGGCCCGAGGTGCTGATCATGGACGAGCCGTTCGCCTCGGTCGACGCGCAGACCCGTTTCGAGCTCGAGGACCTGTGCCTGCGGATCCGCGACGAGTACCGGATGACCGTGATGGTGGTGACGCACGACATCGACGAGGCCGTCTACCTCTCCGACCGCATCGTCGTGATCGGCAAGAAGCCGGCCGAGGTGATGTCGATCGTCGATGTGCCGCTCGCCTTCCCGCGGGATCAGATCCGGACGCGGGCCGACGTCTCGTTCGGCGAGCTCCGCGGGCATGTGCTCGAACTGATCCAGGCCGCCCACTGATGGCCGCGGCGGATGCGCCGGACGGGAGGGAGCAGGTGGCAGGCGATCCGCGTGCCGGAGCCCGCGGGTACGAGCGATTCCCGCACCCGGTGACGGAGCGCGCGGCGACCACCGAACGGGCCTGGCGCCGGCCGCGGTCGGCTCGCCCGGGCGCCCCCAACGTCGTGCTCATCCTCGCCGACGACCTGGGCTTCAGCGACGTGGGCGCGTACGGCAGCGAGATCCGCACCCCGCATCTCGACGCGCTCGCCGACACCGGGGTGACGTACACCAACTACCACACCAACCCGGTGTGCTCCCCGGCCCGGGCGTCGCTGCTGACCGGCATCAACTCGCATCGCGCCGGCTTCGCCGAGGTGGCCCACGCGGATCCAGGCCTCCCGAACAACGTGCTCGAGCTGCCCGACGATGCGCCGACGATCGCCGAGTCGTTCCAGGCCGCGGGCTACGCGACGATCGCGATCGGCAAGTGGCACCTCGCGAAGGAATCGCACATGCATGAGGGTGCCGACCAGCACTCCTGGCCGGTGCAGCGCGGCTTCGATCGCTACTTCGGCCATCTCGACGGCTTCTCGCAGCTGTTCCATCCGCACCGGCTCTACGTGGACAACTCGCTGTACGAGCCGGATCCCGACGACGACTCCTACCTCACCGACGTGTACACGGATCGCGCGATCGGCTACTTGAGCGGTCTGCGCGCGAACGAGCCGGAGAAGCCGTTCTTCCTCTATCTCGCTCACACGGCCGTGCACGCGCCGCTGCAGGCGAAGGAGGAGGACATCTCCCGGTACCGCGGCGTCTACGAGGCGGGCTGGCAGCAGCTGCGCGAGGAGCGCTTCGCCGCCCAGCGGGCGCTGGGCATCGTCGACGAGCACGCGGAGCTGCCCGACGAGGACCCCGATTTCGAGGTCGCGGCATGGGACGAGCTGAGCGCGTCGCAGCGGGAGCTCTACGCGCGCTACATGAGCGTGTACGCGGGCGCCGTCGACAACATGGATCAGAACCTCGGCCGTCTGATCGAGCATCTGAAGGCGTCCGGGGACTTCGAGAACACGATCTTCGCGTTCGCCTCCGACAACGGCGCCTCGGGCGAGGGCGGCCCGGAGGGCACGCGCAGCTACCTCAGCAAGTTCGTCCACGACGTCGAGCCACCCGAGTCGTGGCGCGTCGATCTTGAGACCCCGCTCGAGGAGGTGGGCGGGCCGCGCTCGGCGATCCACTACCCGCGGGGCTGGGCCAGGGTCTCGGCGACGCCGTACCGGTACTTCAAGGGGCACACGTACGGCGGCGGGGTGCGCGCTCCGCTCATCATCAGCTGGCAGCGCGGGATCGGCGATGCCGGTGGCGGCGCGGCCGCCGAGTCGCCCGCGGCGGCC
>NZ_JBHSRW010000065.1:0-11310 GCF_042659205.1 Leucobacter soli | reverse complement strand
TCTCGGCTGGACCCTCGCCGACCTGGCGGGCAATGAGCGGCCGGGGCGTGGAGAGCTCGCGCAGGCGCTCGCACTGCGCGGAGGGGCAACCCTATGACCGGGCACGGCGTCGAGCCGCAACTGGCGGTCGACCCCCGGCTCCGGGCGAAGCTCGCGCGCCTGAGAAGCCCGGACCAGCCGAATACGGAAGACGAGTCGGAGCGGAGCTGCGAGGACACCTTGCTCGCACGTATCGCCTGGTCCCGACTCGTGGAGCCCGGCGACGGGACCGCCGGCGCGCTCCTCGCCGCGCTCGGCCCGGCGCCGGCACTGCGCCTCCTCATCGAAGGCGTCTCCTCTCGCGCCATCGCCGAGCGCGCCGAAGCTGCGGGTGCCGACCTCGCCCGGCGTAATCTCGACGAGGCGCTCGATCGCTGGCGGCCACGACTCGACCGCCGGGCGACGCTCGGCGATATCGAGCGGGCGATCGCCGCCGGGCTCCGAGTGATCATGCCGGGCGACTCCTGCTGGCCCGAGGGCTTCGCGGATCTCGGGGCGCATGCCCCGACCGTGCTCTGGACCCGAGGCGACCCCGCACTCCTGAGAGCGCCGGGTCTCTCCGTCGTCGGAGCACGGGCGGCTACGGGCTACGGCTCCCACGTCACGGCGGAGATCGTCGACGGGGTCTGCGCCGCCGGGATCGTGATCGTGTCGGGTGCGGCCTACGGGATCGACGCGGTCGCCCACCGCACGGCGCTCGCCGCCGAGGCGCCGACCGTTGCCGTGCTCGCCGGCGGAGCCGATCGTGCGTACCCGCAGGCGCACGATTCCCTGCTCGAACGCATCGGACGCGAAGGTCTGGTCTGCGCCGAGATGATCCCCGGATCAGCGCCGACCAAATGGCGCTTCCGAGCGCGGAACCGGCTGATCGCCGCGCTCACCCCGGCGACGCTCGTGACGGAGGCGGGAATCCGCTCGGGCTCGATCAATACCGCCGGTCACGCAGCAACGCTCGGTCGGGCGCTGGGCGCGGTGCCGGGGCCGGTCACCTCTGCGGCGTCGACCGGTTGCCATCTGCTGATCCGCGAGTACGGCGCCATGCTGGTCGCGAACGCCCGCGAGGCCTGCGAACTGCTCGACATCGGCGACCAGTTGGAGCTGTTCGGGAAGGAGCGGCTCGACGGGGTCGGCGGAGCCGCCGGGGCCGGCGAGCAGCGCGTCCCGCCGGTGCACGAACGGGTGCTCGACGCGATCCCGCTTCGCGGAGGACGTACGTCGGACGACATCGCCAGGCGTGCGGGCCTGAGTCCCACGGAGACGCGGGGAGCGCTGGCCGAGCTCGAGCTGCTCGGCCGCGTGCGCAACGCGGAGACCGCAGGAGGGGGCGAGCTGCGCTGGTCGTTGAGCCGTTGAGGGCGGCGGGAAGGCCGGTGATGAGGTCGGCGCGGCATCGAGACCGGGATCCTCATCGCTTCAGCGCGACGAGAGGGACGGCGACTCGCCGGAGGCGGAGGCCACCGGAGAGCGGCCGGTGCCTCGAGAATGAGAGTATGCGGCTGAACGAGGCGATCGACGGGTTCCTCGCCGCTGTGGAATTCGAGTACGGGTACTCGCCGCACACGATCAAGGCGTACCGCCGAGATCTGCGAGATCTCGCGGAGTTCGCGGTGGCGGACGATCCCGATGCGGAGCCCGGCGCGATCGATCTGGAGACGCTCGACCTCGAGCTGCTGCGTGCCTGGCTGTGGGAGCGCCAGCAGCGCGGACTGGCGCCGAGCACCCTCGCCCGGAACGTGGCGGCGCTCAAGTCCTTCGGCACCTGGCTCGAGCACCGACGGCTGGTGCCGGGCAATCCGGCGTCCCGGCTGCGCGCGCCCAAGAAAGCCGGCACGCTGCCCCGGGTGCTCAGCGAAGATCAGATCGGCGAGATCCTCGCCAGGGCCGGCACCCGCGCCGGCGGCGGAGAGCCGAAGGACATCCGCGATCTGGCTGTGCTGGAGCTGCTCTACGCCGCCGCGCTGCGCGTCTCGGAGCTGTGCGATCTGCAGCGGAGCGGGCTTGATCTGCGCGAGCGGACCGTGCGCGTCGTCGGCAAGGGGAACAAGGAGCGGATCGTGCCGCTCGGCCTCCCGGCCGCGCAGGCCGTCTCGGACTATCTGGAGCGCGCCAGGCCGGTGCTGCGCGAGCGCACCGACGCCCGGAATTCGGTCGGCGCCGAGGACGCGCTCTTCCTCGGCACGGACGGCGGACGGCTCACACCTGCAGCCGTCTACCGCCTCGTCGCCCGCGAACTCGCGCAGGAGCCGGGAGGCGGCCCGCGCGGCCCGCATACGCTGCGGCACACCGCTGCCACGCACCTGTTGAACGGCGGGGCCGACCTGCGCGTCGTGCAGGAGATGCTGGGTCACGCGAGCCTCGGCAGCACGCAGGTGTACACGCACGTCTCGACCGAGCGACTTGCCCAGACCTATCGACAGGCCCACCCCCGGGCCTGATCACCACGGCAGCAGGATCGGGCGCGTGCGCAGGAAGCGCAGCGGGTTGACGTACTCGCCGTCGACGCGCACGCCCAGATGCAGGCAGTGCTCGGTGCAGTGGCCGCCGGTCGGAGCTCGGGCCTCGCCCGGAGCGCGCGCGGCGACCGCGCCGATCCGGTCGCCGCGTGCGACGGGATCACCCGCGCGCAGAGGGCTCTCCACCGGTTCCAACGACACCACGGTCCGCTCGTCGAGGCGGATCGAGAGCACGGGGCGATCCACCACCGTGCCGGAGAACGACACCGTGCCCGACGCGGGGGCGCGGGCGATGTCCCCTGTCGACGCGGGCAGATCGATTCCGCGGTGCCCCGCGCGGTAGGGCCCGTTCGGCAGCGAGAAGGCGGCGGATACCCGCAACGGTTCGCCGAGCGGCGGGAACCAAGGCTCTGAACGCGCAGCGGCGATCTCGGCGAACCGGTGCGGTGCGGCGTGCGGGTGAGGACGCGACTCGGGGGAGGCGGCGGCTGCCATAGGCGGTGCCGGGCCCGCCGGGGCGATGAGCACGGCGATGAGGGCAGCCGTGCATGCGGCGACCGCGAGCGCCGCTCCGCGATTGAGGATCTCCATGCCTCAGAGGCTCTCACCACGGAGGAGCGGGGAGGCCGTCGATCCGCGGATCTGTGGAGAGCCGGCTGGAAGGCCCGGAACTCCCCGGTTGTGAGCGCCGAAGCCGGCGCCGAATCGAGGACTGAATCGAGGACCGAATCGAGCAGCGGAGCCGTTCTCCTGGTGCTACACTGGTTCCGCACCTCGAAAGAGGTGACTTCGCGTGCCCGCACGAGGCGAACCGCCGACGGTCCGATCCGACACACCGCTGATTCAGCGCAACGTCGAATCGGTGGTGGTGACCCGGGGCACCAGGTTTCGGAGCATCCGCTCACGGAAGACAACCGCAATCGCGCGCCCATCGGCGCGCAGAACAGGAGAACGGCCATGGCCGTCGTCACCATTCGCCAGCTGCTCGACAGCGGCGTGCACTTCGGGCACCAGACCCGCCGCTGGAACCCGAAGATGAAGCGCTTCATCTTCACCGAGCGCTCGGGCATCTACATCATCGACCTTCAGCAGTCGCTGCACTACATCGATGAGGCCTACGACTTCGTGAAGAACACCGTCGCACGCGGCGGCAACATCCTCTTCGTCGGCACCAAGAAGCAGGCGCAGGAGGCCATCGCCGAGCAGGCCGATCGCGTCAACCAGCCCTACGTGAACCAGCGCTGGCTCGGTGGTCTGCTGACCAACTTCCAGACCGTCACCAGCCGTCTCGAGCGGATGAAGGAGCTCGAGCAGCTCGACTTCGAGGGTGGCACCAGCGGCTTCACCAAGAAGGAGCTGCTGCTCAAGAAGCGCGAGCTCGAGAAGCTGCAGAAGTCGCTCGGCGGTATCCGTCATATGACGAAGACGCCGTCGGCGCTCTGGGTGGTCGACACCAAGAAGGAGCACCTGGCCATCGACGAGGCCAAGAAGCTCGGCATCCCCGTGATCGCGATCCTCGACACGAACTGCGATCCCGACGAGGTCACCTACCCGATCCCGGGCAACGACGATGCGATCCGTTCGGTCGCGCTGCTCACCCGCGTGATCGCCGACGCCGCTGCCGAGGGCCTCATGGAGCGCCACCAGAAGAGCTCCGGTGACGAGGCTGCGGCCGAGCCGCTCGCCGAGTGGGAGGTCGAGCTGCTGAACGCCGAGAAGGGCGACGCCGCTGCCGAGGCCCCGGCTGCTGAAGAGGCTCCGGCCGCTGAAGAGGCGCCTGCCGCCGAGGCTCCCGTCGCGGAGGCCGCTGCCGAGGAGGCTCCCGCCGCCGAGGCTCCGGCTGCCGAGTAAGCAGCGAAGCACCCGAGCATTTCGGGACACCGTAAGCATGTAGGTCCTGCGGCGGAGCGCCGGTCGCGTCGCCGCAGGACGTCAAGACAATCGAAGGAGTCACTATGGCTGCAGTAAGCATGGCCGCTGTGAAGGAACTGCGCGAGCGCCTCGGCGCCGGCATGGTCGACAGCAAGAACGCCCTGGTCGAGGCGGATGGCGACATCGAGAAGGCCATCGAGATCCTGCGTCTCAAGGGCCTCAAGGGCGTCGCCAAGCGCGAGGGCCGCGAGGCGAGCGAAGGTCTCGTCGCCGTCGCGCAGCGCGACGGCGCGGCGACCCTGATCGAGCTGGTCTGCGAGACCGACTTCGTGGCGAAGAACGAGAAGTTCCTCGCGCTCGGCGACAAGGTCCTCGCGGCCGTCGCGGATGCCGGTGCGAAGACTCTCGAGGAGGCCCTCGCGGCCCCGCTCGAGAACGGCACCGTCGAGTCGGCCATCACCGACGAGTCGGCGATCATCGGCGAGAAGATCCAGCTGCGCCGCGTCGTGGTCGTCGAGGCGCCGAGCACCGCAGTCTACCTGCACCGCACCTCGAAGGATCTGCCCCCGCAGATCGGCGTGATCGTGGGCTACGAGGGCGCTGACGAGAAGGTCGCGACCAGCATCGCCCAGCACATCTCGTTCGCGGAGCCGCTCTACGTGAGCCGCGAAGAGGTGCCGCAGGCGGATGTCGACAAGGAGCGCGACATCGTCACCGAGATCTCGAAGAACGAGGGCAAGCCCGAGGCCGCCCTCCCGAAGATCATCGAGGGCCGTCTGAACGCGTTCTTCAAGCAGATCGTGCTGAGCGAGCAGGAGCACGCCCTCGACTCCGAGAAGCGTTCGGTCGCCAAGGTGGCCGAGGCCGCCGGGATCGTCGTGACCGGTTTCGCACGCGGCAAGGTCGGTGCGTAAGCACGACTTCCCGAACAGGTGGGCCCGGGTCGTTCTCGACCCGGGCCCTTCCTCTGCCCGGCCCACTAAGCTGAGTACAATCGCAACCTCGAAGGAGCACCAGCCATGACCGAACCCCGCAAACGTCGCGTTCTGCTCAAGCTCTCGGGCGAGGCGTTCGGCGGTGGAACGCTGGGAGTGAACCCCGATGTGGTGAGCCAGATCGCGCGCGAGGTCGCCGCGGCCATGGCGGATGCCGAAGTCGCGGTAGTGGTCGGCGGCGGGAACTTCTTCCGCGGTGCCGAGCTGTCGCAGCGGGGCATGGACCGCGCGCGGGCCGACTACATGGGGATGCTGGGCACCGTGATGAACGCGCTGGCGCTGCAGGACTTCCTGGAGCAGGCCGGCATCGAGACCCGTGTCCAGTCGGCGATCACCATGACGCAGGTCGCCGAGACCTACATCCCGCTGCGCGCGATCCGACACCTCGAGAAGGGGCGCGTCGTCATCTTCGGCGCGGGCGCCGGGCTGCCCTACTTCAGCACCGACACCGTCGCCGCGCAGCGCGCGCTCGAGATCCGGGCCGACGAGGTGCTCGTCGCGAAGAACGGTGTCGACGGGGTGTACACCGCGGATCCGAAGAAGGATCCCGACGCCACCCTGATCGACGAGATCAGCTACTCGGACGCGCTGGTCCGGGGGCTCAAAGTCGTGGACTCGACCGCGTTCAGCCTCTGCATGGACAACGGCATGCCGATGCGGGTCTTCGGCATGGAGCCCGCAGGCAACGTCACCGAGGCGATCCGGGGCGAGCGCCTCGGCACGCTCGTCCACAGCTGATCGGCGGCGAGGTTCCGCGTTCCGCCGAACCTCTAAGCTTGGAGCAACGTCACTACCGAAGGAGCACACCGTGATCGACGAGGTTTTCGCCGAGGCGAAGGATCGCATGACCAAGGCGGTCGACGCCGCGAAGGAGGGTTTCGCCACGGTGCGCACCGGGCGGGCGAACCCCTCGCTTCTGCAGAACCTGCAGGTCGACTACTACGGCACTCCGACTCCGCTCCCGCAGCTGGCCTCGGTGTCGAATCAGGACGCGCGCAGCCTGCTGATCACGCCGTACGACAAGGGCGCCATGAAGGATATCGAGCAGGCGATCCGGGACATGCCGAATCTCGGCGCGAACCCGTCGAACGACGGCAACGTGATTCGGGTCACGCTGCCCGAACTCACTCAGGAGCGCCGCAAGGAGTTCGTGAAGATCGTCAAGGGTCGTGCCGAGGACGGCCGCGTCGCCGTCCGCAATGTGCGTCGGCACGCGAAGGACCAGCTCGACGCGCTCAAGAGCGAGGTCGGGGAGGATGACGTCGCCCGCGCCGAGAAGGAGCTCGAAGCGCTGACGAAGCAGTTCATCGAGCAGATCGACGAGTCGTTGAAGGGCAAAGAAGCCGAGCTGATGGAGGTCTGATCTGCATGTCGGAGCCGGATCGGGACGAGGATGCGCGCAGCGAGCTGCGCGCCCAGTTCGATGAGGCTCGCGCGCATTTCGACGAGGCTCGTGCCCACTTCGAAGCGACCAACGCCAGGATCGAGCAGCGGGCCGGCCGGAACCTCTTCCTCGCGATCGGCTCCGGCCTGATCTTCGCCGCAGCATTCCTCGCCAGCCTGTTCATCGTGAAGCAGGTCTTCGCGGTGCTGGTGGTGCTTCTCGTCGCGGTGGCGCTCGTCGAACTGGCGGCTGCGTTCCGCGTCGCGGGGCGCCGGGTGCCGCGTGCCGGCGTCGTCGTGGGCGGTCTGATCATCACGAGCGGGGCGTTCTTCCTGGGCGCCGAGGGGATGCTGCTCGGACTCTTCGCCGGATCTCTCCTGCTGACGCTCTGGCGCCTCATCGAGGGACTCCTCCCCGCGTGGGAAGTGCCGCCGAAGACGCTGATCCGCGACGTGTTCTCGGGGCTGTTCACCCTGGTGTACGTGGCGTTCCTCGCTTCGTTCGCGATCCTGCTCCTGGACGCGCCGCGCGGCGAATGGTGGGTGTTCGCGCTCGTGCTCGTCGTGGTCTCGGTCGACGTCGGCGCCTACGCGGCCGGAGTCACGCTGGGGCGGCACAAGATGACGCCGAGGATCAGCCCGAACAAGACCTGGGAGGGCTTCGCGGGCGCCGCGGTGGCCGCGGTGCTCGCCGGTGTCGTGATCTCGCTCACGGGCCTCCAGCAGCCGTGGTGGGTCGGCGTCGTGCTCGGGGCGGTCGTGCTGCTGACGGCGACCGGGGGAGACCTGACGGAATCGCTGATCAAGCGCAACCTCGGCGTGAAGGACATGAGCTCCTGGGTGCCCGGTCACGGCGGCTTCCTCGATCGGCTCGACTCGCTTCTGCCCTCGGCGGTCGGAGTCTACGGTGTCGCGCTGACGCTCGGCGTGCTGGGCTGATCGCGCTCGGTCGATCGCGGGCGATATGCGCTTGTCAGCGCGGCAGGGCAGAATAGTCGGGTGAGCACCGCATTCCCACTGGCCGAGCGCAATGAACCCGGATACCGTCGGGAGCAGGTCGATGAGTTCCTCTCCCGCGCGCGGGCGAGCTACGAGCAGTCGTCCGCCGGCGACGACGCGGTCACCTCCGCCGATATCCGTCGCACGGCCTTCACCGTGCGGCGCAAGGGCTATTCGGCCCGTCACGTCGATGCGGCGATGGATCGACTCGAGGAGGTCTTCTTCGAGCGAGAGCGGCGTGCGCGCATCGCCGAGTTCGGGGAAGAGAGCTGGTGGGCCGAGACCCGCCAACTGCTCTCCGAGCTGCGCGGTCGGCTGGAGCGTCCGAAGGGTGCGAGGTTCCGACGCCGGAGCCTCTTCGCGAGCGGCTACCGCCGGGCCCAGGTCGACGCCTTCCTCGATCAGGTGACGACGATGCTGCACGGCGAGGGCTCGCTCACGACGGCGGACATCCGCGGCGTGGTGTTCCATTCGGAATGGCGCGGATACAACGAGGATCAGGTGGACGCGCTGCTCGATGCGGTGATCGTGCTGATGCTCTCGACTCGTTGAGTCGACGGACATTCGACGCCGGCCCCGAGCTGAGATAGAATCGTTACATTGTGACTTCTGCACCTGCCGCGAAACCCCGCCCCGCGATCCTGTGGGCGCGTGCGCGCGGCGTGCTCGCCGGGACCGCCGCAATCGGATTCCTCGCGATCGCGGTCGCCGCGCCCTTCACCGGACCGACCCGAGCCGCCGCCGAGGTGGAGTTCTACGAGCGGATCCACCAGCAGTTCGTGCCGGAGGACGTGGAGAACGACGCGATCAACCTGGCGATCTCGCCTTCGGTCAAGATCGAGAAGCCGAAGCCCGAGCCGCAGGTGGTCTCTGATCCGGAGACGCCGGCGTCGCCCCCGTCGCCGCCGAAGTACACCGGCGGCGGATCGCCGGCCGAGTGGATGGCCGCGGCCGGCATCGCCGAGAGCGACTGGGGATATGTCGACTACATCGTCACTCGCGAGAGCGGTTGGAACCCCAACGCGATGAACGCGAGTTCCGGTGCCTGCGGGCTGGTACAGGCTCTGCCGTGCAGCAAGGTTCCCGGGAACGGCCTCGACCCGGTCGACAACCTGAAGTGGGCGACGTCGTACGCGAACACGTGCGTCCCCGGCCGAATGTATTGCGGTTGGAAGGGCGCCTACGACTTCTGGGTCGCGAACCACTGGTGGTGAGGGGAAAGTCGAGACGGCGCGCGCACCGGCCGTGGCAGGACGCCGAACCGCGCGATGTGACCAGGCTCGCGCACGGCGGTGCGCGGAAGGAATCGCGCCGAGGCGTCGAATGGTTCGTGCGGGACATCCCGGCCGGCCGCGCCGAAAAGGTCTATCGCTGCCCGGGGTGCGAGCGCGACGTGCCTCCGGGAGAGGCGCACCTCGTCGTCTGGAGCGCGGAGCACCTGTTCGGCGACGAGGCGGCCGTACGGGATCGCCGGCACTGGCACACCCACTGCTGGCGTCTGAGCTGAGCCCGGCGCCGCCGACACGCTCGTGCCGGCGCGGTCATGCGGCCGCGCGCGCGGATCCGCGCTCGAGGCGCCGACCGGTCAGAAGAGAGTCGGCGAACCCGCGGGCACGTGGAGGGGGGCCTGCCCGGAGGAGGCGGCGGTTCGAGGGGTCGTCATCTCTGCTCCGAGCCCGGGGCCGCGAGTCGGCTCGAGCCGGCGCTGGAACGCCTCCGCGGCGGAACGCGCACGGAGATCCGCGGCCTCATTGAGCGGATGCCCGGCGTGCCCCTTCACCCATTCGAAGGTGACATCCCGGCCCTGCAGCGCCGCATCCAGCTGCTCGAGCAGCTCGCGGTTGAGCACGGGTTTGCCGTCGGCCTTGCGCCAGCCCCGCCGCTTCCATCCCGGCATCCACTGCGTCACCGAATTGATCACGTACTGGCTGTCGCAGAGCACATGCAGCGGCTCGTCGCGATCCGCAGTGGCGTGCAGCAGGTCGATGACGGCCATCAGCTCGCCCTGATTGTTCGTGGCGCGGGGCCAACCACCCGCCCGCCAGCGGTCGTCGTCGATGTACCATGCCCAGCCGGCCGGGCCGGGGTTGCCGAGCGCCGATCCGTCTGCGGCTGCGGTGAGAGTCATGCCTTCCATTCTGCCGTAGTGTGAGACTGATGAAAGAGATCAGGAGCGGGACCGTGCTGCGGGCACGGCGCGAGAACATCGAACTGCACACCGAGGACGGGCTCGCGCTCGTGGGCGAGCTGGCGCTTCCCGCGGATCGGGAGCCGCGCGCCACGCTGGTGACGCTGCACCCGCTGCCGACGGCCGGCGGCTACATGGACTCGCACGTGCTGCGGAAGGCCTCGTGGAGGCTCCCCGAACTGGCCGACCTGGCCGTTCTCCGCTTCAACACGCGCGGCACGTCTTCGCCGCGCGGCACCAGCGACGGCGTCTTCGGCGACGGGGAGGCCGAGCGCTACGACCTCGCCGCGGCGATGCGTTTCGTACGGGAGCGGGGTTTACCGAATCCGTGGCTGCTCGGCTGGTCATTCGGCACCGAGGTGGCGCTCAAGCACGGCCTGGCGCACCCGATCCGCGGGGCGATCCTGCTCTCCCCGCCGCTGCGGCGCACGAACGACGCCGAACTCGCGGCCTGGCGCGACGCCTCGCCCGAACTGATCGCGCTCGTCCCGGAGCACGACGATTTCCTGCAGCCCCCGGAGGTGCGGGAGCGCTTCGCCGCGGTGCCGAGAGCCCGGGTCATCGCGGTCGACGAGGCGAAGCACCTGTGGGTGGGGGAGAAGCACGTCCGTCGCGTGCTCGACGAGATCGTCTACGCGGTCGGCACGGCGGAGACGTCATTGCCGACCGCGGTCTCGGAGGATCAGCTCTCGGGCTGAGGCTCCAGCACGGGCGCCTCAGCAGGCGCGGGCTCGGCGGAAGCTCCCTCCGGCGCCGCGGAAATCGACGCATCGGTGGCGTTCCGGGCGACCGTCTCCATCTTCTGCGCATTGGTCAGAACGTCGCCGAGGCTCTCGAAGTAGCGGGCCACGGCACCGCGTTCCACCTTCAACTGAGCCATGCGATCCTCGGCCGCCGCGAGCACCTTCGCCGTCCGGTCCTCGGCGTCGGCGAAGGTCGTCCGCGCGCGCTGCTCGGCCTCCTGCACGATCTCAGCGGCGTGCTGCTCTGCGGTGAGACGGATCTCGTGCGCATCGGCGGTGGCGCGGCCGGTGAGGTCCTCGTACTCGGCTCGGGTGTCGGCGATCTGCTGCTGAAGCTGTTCGAGCAGGTCGCGTGCGGTGTCGAGCTGCTGCTGCGCGGCCGCTGCGGCCTCGGCCTGGCGGTCGGCGATCTCTCGTTCGAGCTGCTCGGCCCGGGTCGCGGCGACGGTCTGGAACTCGGCCTCCTCCTGCGCGATCCGCGCCGTGAGATCGCGCATCGCGGTCTCCGTCTCGGTGCGCAGCGTCGAGAGCGATCGCTCCTCGGCGGCACGGGTCTCGGCCAGTTCGCGTGCGGTGCTCGCGCGGAGCAGTTCGGTCTCCTCCGTGGCATCCGTGCGCATGGCGGCGACCTCGAGGGC
>NZ_JBHSRW010000064.1:0-11496 GCF_042659205.1 Leucobacter soli | reverse complement strand
CGCTCCCGGGGATTGGCGGAGCTGGGCTCGTCTCGGGATCGTCTACGACGCCTGCGGCGACCGGCCGCGCGCGCGCGGCGCGCTGCGCACGGCGATCGCGCTCTCCCGGAGCTCCGGGAGGCGGTGATGCGAGCGGCGCTGAGACACCATTCGGAGCTCTCGGTCGCATCCGCGGGGTTCTACCTGGTCGGCGGCGTGCTCGCGCTCCTGCTCGTGACGGTGTTCCAGGACGAGCGCAGCCGACTCCACTCGGTGTCGCTGGTCGTCTCGGGGATCTCCTTCACGGCGGCGGCGGTCTTCCTGGTCCTGGGGCGGCGCACCGCGACGCGGCCGGCGTTGGTGCTGATGTGCGTGAGCGCCGCGCTCGTGCTGGTGATGGTCTTCTTCGCGCCGAGCGAGATCCGCGCGATGAACTCGGCCCTGCTCTTCTACACCTTCATCATCTACCTGGTGTGGTTCGGTCCGATGTGGCTGGCTCGCTCGTTCGGCGTCGTCTGGCTCGCCGTGTACTGCACGGTGCTGGCGGTGCGCTTCGGCCCTGAGGTCCACCCGTTCCTGGTGTCGCTCGTGCTCACGGCGGTCCTGCTCGGCGAGCTCGTCGGTGCCTACAAGAACCGCCTCGAGGAGAACTCGCTGACCGATCCGCTCTGCGGAGTCTGGAACAAGCGCGGTTTCGCGCTGCTGACCGAGCGGACGGTGCTCGCGCTGAGACGCACGGGCAAGCCGCTCTCGGTGCTCTACGTCGACATCGACGACCTGAAGCGGGTGAACGACGAGCTGGGGCACGCCGAGGGGGACCGGTTGCTGCGCGAATTCGCCGCGGAGCTGGATCGTGCCACCCGGGCGCAGGACATCGTCGCACGACTGGGCGGCGACGAATTCGCGCTGCTGATGCCGGGGGTCGACGCCGAGCAGGCGGCGGCCACCGGCCGGCGCCTGACCCGGGTGCTGCGCGAGACCTCCTGGTCCTTCGGCGTCGCGACGCTGGATCCCGGCGAGCACCCCGACGTCTTCATCGCGCGCGCCGATCGCCTCATGCTCGAGCAGAAGCGGAGGCGCAAGGCCGAGCGGGAGGGCGTCGCCGAATAGCGATCGGGCGGTGCCCGGCATCCGATGTCGGCGCCGCTCGGTACACTGGTGCGCATGAGTGGAGCGCGCGTCGAGACCCCCTACGAGGATCTGCTGCGGGAGGTGTTCGAGCACGGCACGCCGAAGTCGGATCGCACGGGCACCGGTACGCGCAGCCTGTTCGGCAAGCAGATCCGCTTCGACCTCGCGGAGTCCTTCCCGCTCATCACGACCAAGCGCGTGCACTTCAAGTCCGTGGCCTACGAACTGCTGTGGTTCCTGCGCGGCGAGGGCAACACGCAGTACCTGCGTGATCACGGGGTGACGATCTGGGACGAGTGGGCCGACGAGCACGGCGACCTCGGCCCGGTGTACGGCGTGCAGTGGCGTTCGTGGCCCACGCCCGATGGCGGTCGGATCGACCAGATCGCGCAGATCGTCGAGCAGATCCGGGCCAACCCGGACTCGCGTCGGCACCTCGTCTCGGCCTGGAACGTCGCGGAGCTCGACCAGATGGCGCTCATGCCCTGCCATGCCTTCTTCCAGTTCTACGTCGCCGACGGCAAGCTCAGCTGCCAGCTGTACCAGCGCTCCGCCGACATGTTCCTCGGGGTGCCCTTCAACATCGCCTCGTACGCGCTGCTGACCCTGATGGTGGCGCAGCAGACGGGCCTCGAACCGGGCGATTTCATCTGGACGGGCGGCGACTGCCACATCTACGACAACCACCTGGAGCAGGTGCGGGAACAGCTCTCGCGAGAGGCGTTCCCCTACCCGCGGCTCGTGCTCGCGCCGCGCGACAGCATCTTCGCGTACGAGTTCGAGGACTTCGAAGTGATCGGCTACGAGCACCATCCGGCGATCAAGGCCCCGGTGGCGGTGTGACTCGGTGAGCGGGGCGACGGAGATCGTCCTCGTCTGGGCGGAGGCCCGAGGCGGGGTCATCGGGCGAGGGGGTGCGATGCCCTGGCATCTGCCCGAGGATCTGGCGCACTTCAAAGCCGCGACGCTGGGCGACCCGGTCGTCATGGGCCGCCGCACCTGGGAGTCGCTGCCCGAGCGGTTCCGGCCCCTGCCCGGGCGGGAGAACCTCGTCGTCTCGGGGAACCCCGCGTACGCCGCTCCCGGCGCCCGTGTCGTCGGCTCGCTCGACGCTGCGCTGATGCTGCTCGACGGTGCCGAGCGGATCTGCGTGATCGGCGGCGGCGAGATCTTCCGCGCGGCGATGCCGATCGCCACTGAGCTGATCGTGACGCGGATCGAGATCGACGTGCCGGATGCCGACACCTTCGCTCCCGAGATCGGCTCGGAATGGCGGCTGACCGACCCGGGCCAGGTCCGGGTCGCCGCGAACGGCCTCGAGTACCGCTTCCAGAGCTATCGGAGAGAGCTCGCCGCGTCGAGCGCGCCGGAGAATCCGCGGGCGTGAGCCCAGGGGCGCCCGCGACCACAGGCGCCGGCGACGCGCGGAGGCGCGCCTCTCGGATACCCTAGATAGGTGACGACTGTAGAGAATCCATTCGGGCAAGTGCTGGTCGCGCTGATCACCCCCTTCCACGCCGACGGCGAGGTCGACTGGGCGGCCACCGAGCAGCACATCGAGAACTGCATCCAGAGCGGTGCGGACGGCATCGTGGTGACGGGCACCACGGGTGAGACGTCGACGCTCACGGACCCCGAGAAGATCAAGCTCGTGGAGGTCGCGAAGTCGGTCTCCGCGGGCCGCGCGAAGGTCATCACGGGCGGCGGATCGAACGAGACGGCCCATGCGATCGAGCTCTACCGCGCCAGCGAGAAGGCCGGCGCCGATGGCGTGATGATCGTCACCCCGTACTACAACAAGCCGACTCAGGCCGGCCTGCTGACGCACTTCCGGATGGTGGCCGACGCCACCGAACTGCCGGTGATCCTCTACGACATCCCCGGCCGCACCGGCGTGCCGATCACGTACGAGACGATCCTGCGGCTCGCGAAGCACCCCAACATCCTGGCGGTCAAGGACGCGAAGGGCGACTTCAGCGAGGTCAGCCGTGTGCTGAATCAGACCGACCTCATGTACTTCTCCGGCGACGACGCCAACGTGCTGCCGCATCTCGCGATCGGCGCCACCGGGCTCATCGGCGTGACCGCGAACATCACCGCGACGCCGTACCGCTCGATCGTCGACGCCGTGAACCGCGGCGATCTGCACACCGCGCGCGCCGAGCATCAGCGGCTCGAGCCGCTCGTCCGCGCGATCATGACCCATGTGCCGGGAACGGTGGCGGCGAAGTACGTGCTGCACGGGCTCGGCCGCATCGGCAGCCCGCGCGTGCGCCTGCCGCTCGTCGGCCCCGAGGAATGGGAGGCCGCGCTCATCGAGGACGAGCTCGCCCTCGTCCGCGACGTCCCGGGCGCCGACTTCTCGAACTTCCGCCCCGACCGCAACGCCGCCGCAGGCGGCGCGCTGCCCAAGATCGCGGGCACCACCCGATAACCGCGGGTGCCGGCGACCGCCGCATCCGCAGAAGAGAGACGCATTGACCACCCCACACTTCGCACCACCCGAACTCGAACCGGGAACGCTGCGGGTCACCCCGCTCGGCGGCCTCGGCGAGGTCGGCCGCAACATGACGGTCTACGAGATCGGCGGGAAGCTGCTGGTCGTGGACTGCGGCGTGCTCTTCCCCGAGGAGACGCATCCGGGCGTGGACCTGATCCTGCCCGACATCTCGAAGATCGAGGAACGCCTCGGCGACATCGTCGCCGTCGTGCTCACGCACGGGCACGAGGATCACATCGGCGGCGTGCCCTACCTGCTGAAGCGGCGCGAGGACATCCCGCTCGTCGGCTCGAAGCTCACGCTCGCGTTCGTCGCGGCGAAGCTGAAGGAGCATCGCATCCGGCCGGTGCTCCGCGAGGTCGCCGAGGGCGATCGCCTGGACTACGGGCCGTTCGACCTCGAGTTCATCGCGGTGAACCACTCGATCCCCGACGCGCTCGCGGTCGCGATCCGCACCGAGGCCGGTCTCGTCATCGGCACCGGCGACTTCAAGATGGATCAGCTGCCGCTCGACAAGCGGATCACCGACCTGCGCGCCTTCGCCCGGCTGGGCGAGGAGGGCGTCGACCTCTTCATGACGGACTCGACGAATGCCGACGTGCCGGGCTTCACCCCGCTCGAGAAGGACATCGGGCCCGTGCTCGAGCGGGTCATCGCGGGTTCGACCGGCAAGGTCGTCGTGGCGAGCTTCTCGAGCCACGTGCACCGCGTGCAGCAGGTGCTCGACGCCGCGCAGGCGAACGGCCGGCGCGTCGTGCTGCTCGGTCGCTCCATGGTGCGGAACATGAAGATCGCCTCCGATCTCGGCTACCTCGAGGTTCCGGAGGGCGTGCTCGTCGACCTGAAGAAGAGCGGCGACATCCCGGATCACCGCATCGTCTACATGTCGACCGGCTCTCAGGGCGAGCCCATGGCCGTGCTCAGCCGGATGGCGAACCGCGAGCACCAGGTCGAGATCGGCGAGGGCGACACCGTGATCCTCGCCTCGAGCCTCATCCCGGGCAACGAGAACTCGGTCTACCGCGTCATCAACGGGCTCATGAAGCTCGGCGCGAACGTGGTCCACAAGGGGAACGCGAAGGTGCACGTCTCGGGGCACGCCGCCGCCGGCGAGCTGCTCTACTGCTACAACATCGTGCGCCCGAAGAACGTGATGCCGATCCACGGCGAGTACCGCCACCTGGTCGCGAACGCGGGGCTCGCCATCGAGACCGGCGTCCCGCAGAACCGCACGATCATCGGAGAGAACGGCACCGTGGTCGATCTGAAGGACGGCGTCGCGCGCCAGGTCGGTCAGCTCGACATCGACTTCATCTACGTCGACGGATCCAGCGTCGGCAAGGTGACCGACGACGACCTGCGCGATCGTCGCGTGCTCGCGGAGGAGGGATTCATCTCGGTGATCACGGTCGTCGAGACGAGTCTCGGCCAGATCGTGTCGGGTCCGGAGATCCACGCCAAGGGCGTCGCCGAGGCCGACCACGTCTTCGACAAGATCAAGCCGCAGATCGCCGACGCGCTCGAGCAGGCGATGCGGGAGGGCGTGGTCGACCATCATCAGCTGCAGCAGATCGTGCGCCGCACGATCGGCCGCTGGGTCGGTACGAAGCTGCGCCGAAAGGCGATGATCGTCCCGGTCGTGGTGGTGGTCTGAGCGTGGCGGGTCCTGACCCGACGCCGCTGCGCTTCGCCGATGCCGGCGAGGTCGCGCGCTGGGACGAACTGGTCGAGGCCGCACCCGGCGGCGGCGAGATCTGGCAGAGCCGCGAGTACGCGGAGGTGAAGCGCCATCAGCGCTACCGGCCCCGCTACGTCGTCGGCGACGGGTTCCCCGCGACGCTGGTGCTCGAGAAGCGGATCCCGCTGCTCGGCAGGTTCTGGTACTCGCCCGCGGGGCCGGACGTCTCGACGGACGCCGACGGCTCGCCCATGCCGGCAGAGGAATACGTCGCCCGTGGGCGTCGTCTCGCCGCGTTCGCGCGGTCGCAGGGCGTCTTCCTGCTGAAGGTCGAGCCGCGGATCCTCCGCAGCGACGACGCCTTCGCCGTGCTCGCGCGGGCGGGCTACTCGCGGGCTCCGCATGTGCTGCCGAACGAGTCCACCATCGTCCTCGACATCTCCGGCGACGAGGAGGACATCCTGCGCGGCTTCTCGAGCAGCACCCGCACGAAGATCCGCAAGGCCGACAAGGAGGGCTTCGACGTGCGCCGCGTCGAGGCGAGCGACGAGAACTGCCGACTCATGTACGAACTGCTCTCCGGCACCGCCGAGGACAAGTTCGAGCTGCGTCCCTACGACTACTTCCGGGAGTTCTGGCAGGGCTTCCAGCGCGCCGGTCGCGGGCAGCTCGTGCTCGGATACGACATGGGCGCAGGCGACGGTGCCGGTGCCGGCGCCGCGCGCGCAGGGGAGGGCGGGACGCTGGTCGCAGGCATGTTCGCGACGGCGCTCGGGAGGACGAGCGGCTACAAGGACGGCGCCTCGGCCAAGAGCCGGCTGCCGACCGGCGCGATGTACCGGATGCAGCTCGAGCTGATCCGCTGGGGGAAGGAGCAGGGCGCGACCCGGCACGATCTCATCGGGACGCCGCCGAGCGACCGGCTCGACGACCCCGCGCACCGCCTCCACGGAGTGGGCCAGTACAAGCTGCGGCTGTCGAAGGACGTGACGGACTACGTCGGGGCGCTGGATCTGCCGCTGCGCCCCTTCGCCGTGCGCCTGTGGGACGCCGTGTTCGAGCGCCTCGCCCGGCGGTGGACGCTGACGACGCGAGGGGACGTGTTCTATTGAGCCAGGCGGTGCGCCCCTGATGGCCGCCGGGCTGGTACGCGCCAGCGCCGTCATGGCCTCGGGCACCATGGTGTCGCGGATCCTCGGGTTCGTGAAGGCGATGCTGCTGGTCTACGCGATCGGGCAGCTCTCGCAGTCGGCCGACGCGTTCGCGAACGGCAACCAGCTGCCCAGCACGCTCTACATGGTGCTCGCGGGCGGCATGCTGAACGCCGTGCTCGTGCCGCAGATCGTCAAGGCCGCGCAGGGCAAGGACGGCGGCAGCGGCTACATCAACAAGGTGCTGACGCTCGTCTCGGTGGCGCTGCTGGCGATCACGACGCTCGCCATGCTCGCGGCTCCGGCCATCGTCTGGGTGCTCACGCTCTCGTGGGACGCGGATCAGCGCGCGCTCGCGGTCGCCTTCTCCTACTGGTGCATCCCGCAGGTCGTCTTCTACGGCTGGTACACGGTGCTCGGGGAGGTGCTGAACGCGAAGAAGGTGTTCGGTCCCTTCACCTGGGCGCCCGCGCTCGCGAACGTGATCGCGATCATCGGCACCGTCGTCTACATCGCCCTCTTCGGAGCGAGCAACGATCCGCCGATCGACGCTTGGACGCCGGCGTCGATCGCCGTGCTCGCCGGCAGCGCGACCCTCGGGGTCGCGGCGCAGGCGCTGATCCTGATCTGGCCGTGGCGCCGGGCCGGCCTGCGGTTCCGCCCGGACTTCACCTGGCGGGGAGTGGGGCTCGGGCAGACGGGACGGATCGCCGGCTGGGGACTCGCCTCGATCCTCGTCCTGCAGCTCGGCGGGGTCGTCACGACCAACGTCATCAACTCCGCGTCGGGGCAGGGGCCCTCGCTGACCGCGATGACGAACGCCTGGCTGGTCTTCATGCTGCCGCACTCGGTGATCGCGGTCTCGCTGATGACGGCGCACTTCACCGAGCTCTCCGAGTTCGGGCAGAGCGGCCGGATGGACGCCTTCCGCACCGGCTTCTCCGATGCGGCGAAGCAGATCGCGATGCTCATGGTCTTCGCGGCGGCGGCCATGTTCATGGCCGCGCCCTTCGTGAGCCGCGTCCTGTGGCCGAGCGGCAGTCCGGAGGACGTCCAGACCTTCGCGTACCTGCTGCAGTTCTACTCGCTGGGTCTCGCTGCCTACAGCGTGATGTTCGCGGTGCAGCGCGCCTTCTATGCGCTCTCGGACGCGCGGACCCCGTTCATCTTCATGGCGGCGCAGCTGGTCGCACTGATCGCCCTGACGGTCCCAGCCGCCTTCACCGTGCAGAAGGGACTGCTGGGGTTCGTCTACGCGGGCATCTGGTCGTTCACCACGATCCTGCAGGTGCTCCTCGCGCTCTGGCTGCTGCGGCGGAGGCTCGGGCGGATCGGCGGGGCCGATCTCCTCGTCAGCGTGATCCGATACCTCGTGGCCGTGGTTCCGGCGCTCGCCGTCGGCCTCTTCCTCGTCTACGTGTGCCGCAGCAGCGTGCCGGACTTCGGGCTGCTGCTCGCCGTCGTCTTCGCCCTGGTCTGCGCGGCCGCGATGGGCCTCGTCTACTTCGCCGTGCTGCTCGCGGTCCGCGCGCCCGAGGCGCGCGCGCTTCTGGCTCGGCTGCGGCGGCGATAGGGGCCGCTCCGCACGCCCGGTGGACCATGCCCGTGGCGGTCCTGCGGGTACCGTCCGAGGGTGAAATCCCACGCGCCGAGCGGGATCCCCGCGAATGTCGGCGGTCGAAGGTACCGTGTTCGCATGGCCGGCAAGACATCCTCACGCTCGAAGACGCAGAGCACCGGGCGCTCCCGCTCGGGCTCGCGCACCTCGGCGACCAAGGTCCTCGAGCCCGAGCCGCAGGGCGGCGGGTTCGGTCGTGCCTGGATGGGCCTCGCGCACGCCGTCGGCGGTGCCGCCCGAGCGTTCCGGCCCGAGCCGATCGCGAGCGAGGATCGGCGCGACGGCATCCCGCTCCTGCTCGTGCTGCTCGCGGTGGTCGGCGCGATCACCGAGTGGTTCCTGATCGGGAACCCGGTGGCCGTGCAGATCAGCGCGTGGACTTTCGGCGGGCTCTTCGGGCGGGTCGCCTTCGGGCTGCCGATCCTGATGGTCGCATTCGCCTTCTGGCTCTTCAACAACCCGTCCGGTGTGCACGACAACCGACGCATCGCCATCGGCCTCGGCCTCGCGATGCTCAGCGCCTCGGGGCTCTCCCACGTCCTCGGGAGCCGGCCGCAGCCGAGCGAGGGGATGGTCGCGCTCTCGCAGTCGGGCGGCCTGTTCGGCTGGATGGTCGGTGCGCCGGCGGCGATGCTGACCGCGTGGTTCGCCGTGCCCGTCTTCATCCTCCTCCTGGCGCTCTCAGTCCTGATCGTCACCAAGACCCCGCCCGGCAGCATTCCCTCCCGGTTGCGCGAGGCCTACGGCTATCTCTTCGGCGCGACGATGCCGGAAGCCGCACCGGAGGCCGAAGCGCCCGGGGCCGGGCGACGGGGCAAGCGGGGGCAGACCCCGCTCTTCGACGTCGACGATCTACCCGATGACGGGGGAGCAGCCGATACGGGAAGCCTGCCATGGTGGCGCCGCACCTCCTCGGGGCGTGAGGAGGACCCGGAGTACGGCTCGAGCGGTGCCGCTGATGGCGCGCCGAACGCGATCGACGCGATCGACGAGCTCTTCGGCGGCGAGGATCAGCCCGGCCGCGACCGCGCCTTCGATTCCGCGCTCGAGTCGGGCGCGATCTCCGATGCACAGGAGACGGATGTGCTCGACGGTGCCCTCGGCAGTGCCGGTGCCTTCGGCAGTGCGCACGGGGCGGAGCCTGATGCCGAGGTCGCCCAGCTCCACGACGAGGCCGCGTCGACCAGCACGTTCGAGGTGGCGCCGGCTCACGACGAATCGTTGCGGCCCTATGTCCTGCCGGATCAGGCCTCGCTTTCGGCGGGGGAGCCCAGTCGCGCCCGCACCCAGGCGAACGACGACATCATGGCCGCCATCGCCGAGGTGCTCCAGCAGTTCAAGGTCGACGCGCAGGTGACGGGCTTCTCCCGCGGCCCGACGGTGACGCAGTACGAGGTCGAGCTCGGCCCCGGTGTGAAGGTCGAGCGCGTCACTGCGCTCTCGAAGAATCTCGCCTACGCCGTGGCCTCGAACGAGATCCGGATCCTCTCGCCGATCCCGGGCAAGAGCGCGATCGGCATCGAGATCCCGAACAAGGATCGAGAGAACGTCGCGCTCGGCGACGTGCTGCGCTCGTCGAAGGCGCTCGGCAACCGCCACCCGATGATCGTCGGCATCGGCAAGGACGTGCGCGGCGGCTTCGTCGTCGCGAACCTCGCGAAGATGCCGCACCTGCTCGTCGCGGGCGCCACAGGATCCGGCAAGTCGAGCTTCATCAACTCGATGATCACGAGCGTGCTGATGCGGGCGACGCCCGCAGAGGTGCGCATGGTGCTCGTCGATCCCAAGCGCGTCGAGCTCACGATCTACCAGGGCGTCCCGCACCTCATCACCCCCATCATCACGAACCCGAAGAAGGCGGCCGAGGCGCTGCAGTGGGTCGTGAAAGAGATGGACATGCGCTACGACGACCTGGAGAGCTTCGGCTTCCGCCATGTGGACGACTTCAACGAGGCGGTGCGCAGCGGGTCGATCGTGCTCCCCGAGGGCAGCGAGCGCGTGCTCAAGCCCTACCCCTACCTACTGGTGGTGGTCGACGAGCTCGCCGACCTGATGCTCGTCGCCCCGCGCGACGTCGAGGATTCGATCCAACGCATCACCCAGCTGGCGCGCGCCGCCGGCATCCATCTGGTGCTCGCCACGCAGCGGCCCTCCGTGAACGTCGTCACCGGCATCATCAAGGCGAACGTTCCGAGCCGCTACGCCTTCGCGGTCTCCTCGGGTACGGACTCCCGCGTCATCCTCGACGAGGTCGGCGCCGAGCGCCTGATCGGCCAGGGCGATGGCCTGCTGCTGCTGAACGGCGAATCCACGCCGACCCGCGTGCAGGGCGCCTGGGTCAAAGAGGCGGAGATTCAGCGCGTCGTCGAGCACGTCAAGGCGCAGGCGCGGCCCGAGTACCGTGCAGATGTGGCGCAGGTCGCCGAGAAGAAGGAGATCGACGAGGAGATCGGCGACGATCTCGACGTCCTGCTCCAGGCGATCGAGCTCGTGGTCACCTCCCAGTTCGGGTCGACGTCCATGCTGCAGCGGAAGCTGCGAGTCGGATTCGCGAAGGCCGGACGGCTCATGGACCTTATGGAATCGCGTGACATCGTCGGCCCCTCCGAGGGATCGAAGGCGCGTGACGTGCTCGTCTCGCCGGAGCAGCTGCCGGAGGTGCTCGCCTCCATCACCGGCCGCGGCGCCTCGGCGGCGCCGTTCCCGGCGGCGCCCGCGTCCGCTCCACCGCCGTCGACCGCCCCGCCGGTTCAGACTTCCACCGAGCCCGAGACGAGCGTCCTCGAGCCGTTGCCGGACGAACTCGGCCGCCCGCAGGCGGAGGACGGCTTCGCCGAACTCGGCCTCGGGGGAGGCAGTGGGGCGGATGCCGACCCACGCTACGACGACCCCATCGCCCGCTACCAGGCCGACCTCGAATCGGTCGATGGGGACGGGGACGAAGACGCCTGGCAGCTCACCGGGCGGGACTGAGCGGATCGCGCCGGGCGGAGCCGGACGGGACGGCGCCGCGCCGCAGGAGTGCATCGATGGTGCGCGCCGGATGCCGTCGAGATGCGATCGGAGTCCGCTGAAGTCGCGAGAACCCCTTGGCGCCTGTTAGCGTCGCTGAGGGGGAATCCGGAGAACGCCTGTGCACATGGAGTGGATGACGAATGAATGAGAACGAGCAGCCGGAGACCCCCGAGGCTCCGAACGCCCCGGAGAGCGCCTCGAACGGCTCCCCCGAGAACCCCTCGGAGCCCGGCGGTTCGACCGAGGACTTCGCGGCGCAGGCGGCAGCCTGGAACGCCTCGCAGGCCGAGCCTCGGATCCAGGACCCTGCGCCCGCGGAACCGCTCCAGCCGCAGCAGCCGATCGATCCGCAGGCATTCGCGCAGACCGTAGCGCAGCCGGGCGGCCAGGCCGCCCCTCCGCAGACGGACCCCGCGTACCAGCA
>NZ_JBHSRW010000063.1:0-11645 GCF_042659205.1 Leucobacter soli | reverse complement strand
GCCTCGGCGCCGGCGCGCGGTGCGACGCACCCGCCGCAGCACACCCCTGCCGAGGGCATCGTATTCCTCGGGAGTCGGTTCACTGCTCATGCCCGCCCCTCCTCGGTCTCCGCTTCGAGGCGCACCCGCACCGACTTGCGCGCACGGCTGAGCCGGTTCCGCACCGTGGCGTGCGTCGAGCGGAGCCGATCCGCGGCTTCCTGGTAGCTCGCCCCCTCGACGAGGCAGAGGTGCACGATCTGCCGGTCGATCGGTTCGAGCCCGCCCAGCGCCTCGGCGAGGGTCGAGGCGAGTTCGCCCCGGACCACGGCCTGTGCGGGGTCGGCGCGGTCGTCGCCGAGTTCGTCCGGCAGCTCCGATGCCGCGCGCCGCGCCTGGTAGCGCCGGCGGTTGCGCGCGAGGTTCTTCGCGGTGACGAGCAGCCACGGCAGCGCCGAGTCGCCGACGATCCTGACCCCTCGGCGCTTCCGCCAAAGGGTGAAGAACGTGTCCTGCAGCACCTCTTCGGCGTCCGCCCGCGAGGCGGTCTCGACGTAGCCCTGCGCGTAGACGGCGCGCCGATGCCGCGCATAGATCTCGGCGAGCGCGACCTCGCTGCCCGCGACGATATCGGCGAGCAGCGTTGCGTCGTCTGTGTCTTGCACCCGAACACGACCTCCCTCATACCAGGGTATGTCCGGCAGGGGCCGTATCGTCTCGGATCCGCCTCAGGCCCCCGGCGGCAGGAGGTCCGGGCGCACCCGGCGCGTGCGCTCGATCGACTGCTCACGGCGCCAGGCCGCGATCGCCGCGTGGTTGCCGCTCAGCAGCACGGGCGGTACCTCGCGGCCGCGCCAGACCGCAGGCTTCGTGTAGCTCGGATACTCGAGCAGCCCGTCCTCCTCGTGCGATTCCTCGACGAGGCTCTCGGGGTTGCCGACGACACCGGGCAGCAGCCGCCCGATGGCCTCGATCATGGCGAGCGCCGCGACCTCCCCGCCGTTCAGGATGTAGTCGCCGAGGCTGACGAGCCGCACGCGGCCGCGCTCCGCGAAGGCGTCGAACACCCGCTGGTCGATACCTTCGTAGCGACCGCAGCCGAACACCAGCTGCCGCTCCCCCGCGAGTTCGCGGGCCATCGACTGCGTGAAAACCTCTCCCGCGGGTGAGGGGAAGATGAGGAGCGGATCCGGATCCGCTCCCTCGTCCGCGAGGATACCGTCGAGCGTCTCGCCCCACGGCTCCGGCTTCATCACCATGCCGGCGCCGCCGCCGGTGGGCGTGTCGTCGACCGTCCGGTGCCGATCGTGGGCCGCGTCCCGCAGGTCGTGGACGCGCACGTCGAGCAGGCCGCGATCCCGCGCCTTGCCGAGCAGCGAGAGCTCGAGCACGTCGAAGTAGCCCGGGAAGATCGTGACGACGTCGACCCTCACGACTCGTCGCCCTCCTCGGCGGTCACGGCCTCGCTCTCGTCGAACAGCCCCGCGGGCGGGGTAACGATCACGACACCGGCCGCGATGTCGACCTCGGGCACGATCGCCTCGACAAAGGGCACCAGCACGGTGCCGTCCGCCGTCCGTACGGCGAGCAGATCCTGCGCGGGGAAGTGCTGCACCTCGGCGAGGGATCCGAGCACGGGGCCGGTGGCCGAGTCCTTCCGCACCTCGAGCCCCACGAGCTCGTGGTCGTACCAGGCGTTCTCCTCCTGCCCGGCGGCGACGGCGGACTCGTCGATCCAGAGGATCGCGCGAACGATGCTCTCGGCCGCGGTCCGGTCGGACACCTCCTCGAAGAAGGCGACGGGCACGCCGTTGAACCAGCGCAGCTCGCGCATGCGGATCGTGAGCTCGAACCAGGGCGAGTCCTCCGGCACCTGCAGGTGGAAACGCGCCCCGGGAGTGAACCGCAACTCGGGGTTGTCGGTGTAGAGCTCGATCTTGAGGCCGCCCTTGAGCCCGTGGGGCTTCGTCAGGCGACCGACGCGCAGGCTCCCCGGCCCCAGTTCGGGGCGGGGAGCCTGCGGGCGTCCGTCAGCCGGCGACATCAGGCGCCGGCGGTACCGTCGAAGCCGTCGGCGTCGGTATCGACCACGTCGATCCGCACCGAGCGGCCGTCGCCGAGTGCGCCGATCACGGTGCGCAGGGCCTGGGCCGTGCGTCCGCCCCGGCCGACCACCCGGCCGAGATCGCGCGGATGCACGCGCACCTCGAGCAGTTCGCCGCGCGCGGTGTCGCGGTTGTCGACACGGACCTCGTCCGGATGGTCGACGACGCCGCGCACCAGGTGCTCCAGCGCCTCCGCGAGCGAGCCGGCCATGTGCTAGCCCTCGGAGTTCTCGGCGTCGGCGGCCTCGGCGACCTCAGCGGTCTCGGCCTCGGCAGGAGCCTCTTCGGCCTTCGGCGCCTCGGCGGGCTTCTCCGCTTTGGGGCGCAGGACGGGCTTCTTCGCGGCGTCGGCCTCGAAGACGGCCTTGGCCTCGGGCGCGAGGACCTTCGACTCGGTATCGCCCTCGCCGGTGAACTTCGCCCAGTCGCCGGTCAGCTTGAGGATCGCCGCGACCTGCTCGGTGGGCTGCGCGCCCACGCTCAGCCAGTACTGGGCGCGCTCGCCCTGGACCTCGATGAACGAGGGGTTCTGAGTCGGATCGTACTTGCCGATCTCCTCGATCACGCGGCCGTCGCGCTTGGTGCGCGAGTCGGCGACGACGATGCGGTAGTAGGGTGCCCGGATCTTGCCGAGGCGCTTGAGACGGATCTTGACGGCCATGTTGCTCCTTGATTGGTCGGTGTCGCCGCGCCGGGAACGGCGCGGAAGCTCAGTCCGCTGCGGGACACGAAGGCGCGTGAGCGCGAACCGGTCTATCCTCGCACGTCAGGAACAGTAATGCAAACTTTGTCGCGATCAGGTATTTTCTTCCAGTCGGGCGAGGATCTGATCCGGTTATCGCCCGCCGCGGAGCATGTTCTGGATCGCTTCGAGATCCTGCTGGCCCGCTGCACCGGCTCCGGTCGATCCGCCCGCGGCTCCCGCCGCGCCGAGTCCGAACCCGGATCCGCCCGCCCCGGTCGGGGTCGTCGGCCGGCCCGCGGCCTCCGCGGCGCGCTTCGCCGGGTTTCCCGAGCGCTTCGCGCCCTTGCCCTTGGCCTGCTGCTTCTTCTTCCCCGCGTAGCCGCCGCCCATGCCCGGCACCGGCCCCATCCCGGGGATCTGCGGCACACCACCCTTGGCGACGGTCTTCATCATCTTCGCGGCCTGCTCGAAGCGGTTGACGAGCGAGTTGACATCGGTGACCGTCTGGCCCGATCCCTTCGCGATGCGCAGCCGCCGCGAGCCGTTGAGGAGCTTCGGGTTCCGGCGCTCATCCGGCGTCATCGACTGGATGATGGCCTCGGTGTGCAGGATCTCGCGCTCGTCGAAGTTCGCGAGCTGATCCTTCATCTTGCCCATGCCGGGCAGCATGCCCATCATCTTCTGGATCGAGCCGGCGCCGCGCAGCTGCTGCATCTGCTTCAGGAAGTCGTCGAGAGTGAACTGATCGCTCGCGATCTTCTCGGCGACCTGGCGCGCCTCCTCCTCGTCGAAGGCCTGCTGGGCCTGCTCGATGAGGGTGAGCACATCGCCGAGGTCGAGGATCCGGCTCGCCATGCGGTCGGGGTGGAAGGGCTCGAAGTCGCCGAGTCCCTCGCCCGTGGAGGCGAAGAGGATGGGCTTGCCGGTGACGCCGCGGATCGACAGCGCCGCGCCGCCGCGGGCGTCGCCGTCGAGCTTGGTGAGCACCACGCCGGTGAAGTCGACGCCCTCCTGGAAGGCCTGCGCCGTGGCGACCGCGTCCTGGCCGATCATCGCGTCGATGACGAAGAGCACCTCGTCGGGGTCGATCGCCGCGCGGATGTCGCCCGCCTGCTTCATCAGCTCGGCGTCAACGCCGAGACGACCTGCGGTGTCGACGATCACGAAGTCGTGGTGCTTGGATCGCGCCTCGGCGACGCCGTCCCGCGCGACGCGCACCGGGTCGCCGACAGTGAGGTCGCCCTCGACGCCGGTGTTCCCGGGGTGGGGCGCGTAGATCGCGACGCCGGCCTGCTCGGCGACGACGCCGAGCTGGGTGACGGCGTTGGGGCGCTGCAGGTCGCAGGCGACGAGGAGGGGGGTGTGGCCCTGGTCCTTCAGCCACTTCGCGAGCTTGCCGGCGAGGGTCGTCTTGCCGGCGCCCTGCAGGCCGGCGAGCATGATCACCGTCGGCGGGGTCTTCGCGAACTCGAGGCGCCGCTGCTCGCCGCCGAGGATCCCGATCAGCTCGTCGTTGACGATCTGCACGACCTGCTGCGCGGGATTCAGCGCCTTGTTGACCTCGTCGCCGAGGGCGCGCTCGCGCACCTTCCCGGTGAAGTCCTTGACCACCTCGAGCGCGACGTCGGCCTCGAGGAGCGCGCGCCGGATCTCCCGGACCGTCCCGTCGACGTCGGCGGCCGAGAGCTTGCCCTTCGTGCGCAGCTTCGCGAAGGTGTCGGTGAGTCGCGCGGAGAGGTTTCCGAAAGTTGCCATAGTGCTCCTGATCCTACCTTCCGGTCCTAGCCGACCAGCTGCTGAGCGAAGACGTGGGGGGTGAACCCGGTCAGGTCGGCGATCCCCTCGCCCTGGCCGACGAGCTTGATCGGCAGACCCGTCTTCTGCTGCACCGCGAGCACGAAGCCGCCCTTGGCCGAACCGTCGAGCTTCGTGAGGACCAGTCCGGTCACCCCGGCATGCTCGATGAAGGCATCGGCCTGCGCCAGGCCGTTCTGCCCCGTCGTCGCGTCGAGCACCAGCAGCACCTCGGAGACGGGCGCCAGCTTCTCGATCACGCGGCGGACCTTCGCGAGCTCGTCCATCAGCCCGCCCTTGGTCTGGAGCCGGCCGGCGGTGTCGATGATCGCGATGTCGTGGCCCTCTTGCACCGCCCGTTCGATCGTCTGGAAGGCGACCGACGCCGGATCCTGCCCCGGCTGCTGCGGTCGCACGATGTCGACGCCGGCGCGTTCGGCCCACGTGGCGAGCTGCTCGACAGCGGCCGCGCGGAAGGTGTCTGCGGCACCGACCACGATCCGCTTGTCGAAGGTGCGCAGATAGTTCGCGAGCTTGCCGATGGTCGTGGTTTTGCCGACTCCGTTCACGCCGACGACGAGGATCACTGCCGGGCGTTCCGAGAGCCGGAGCGTCGGATCGAAGGCGGCCAGGCGGTCTTCGATCGCGTCGCGCAGCATGCGTCGCAGCTCGACGACCTCGGAGACGCGATGGCGCTCGACGTCGTCGCGCAGCTGGTCGAGGATGGACTCCGCGACCTCGGGCCCGAAGTCGGCGGTGAGCAGCGCCGACTCGAGATCGTCCCAGGTCTCCTCGGTGATGAGTTCCGGCCCGCTGAAGAGGTTGCGGAACGCTTTCGAGAAGGACCAGGATCGTTCGGACATGCCCCCAATCGTAGCCCGGACTCCCCCACCCCGATCGGTTGCGCCGACCTCTCGCCTCGGGCGAACGCACAGCTTGCCGGCATGATACGCACATGCAATGCATAGCTGTGTCGTGCCGCCCGAATATTCCTGTTTGGTCACGAAGATATGTAGCCACCCCACATTTCTCGACGGAGCACGCCGACAGTCCGCTACGATTCCAGAGATGCGGCGCGCGCAACGGAGCGGCGCGCCAGATGACTCGGAGGCACCGTGACACCAACAACGGCCCTTTCGCCGAGCAGTAGACGCCCGATCGGCTTGATCCTGCTTCTCGGCCTCATCGCCGCCCTTCTCGGCGGCCTGTTCACCGCACAGCCGGCTCACGCCGCGGATCCGTGCGCGCCGGATGCGGCGACGGCCTGCATCCAGGGCACGATCAAGCTGAGCTCGGGCGAGCCGGCGGCAGACGTCGAGCTCTCGCTGAGCGGGAACGGCGAGGCCCAGACGACGACCACGAACGACGAGGGGCGCTGGGACTTCACCGTCACCGCCACCGGCACCTACGCCGTGACTCTGAACCCGGAGAGCCTGCCCGAGGGGCAGTTCTTGAAGAGCGTCGGAACCCGCGAGGTGACCGTCGAGTTCAACGGCTTCAAGAGCGCACTGTTCCCGCTCACCGACGACCCCGAGGGCGGCGGCGACGACGCGGGAGCCTCCGGGGGCGGGGACGGCGCCGGGACCGACGGCGGCACCGCCGTCGAATCCGACGGGAACAGCAGCACCTCGGTCAGCTCGTTCTCCTGGCCGCGCTTCTGGCAGCAGTTCGCGTCGGGCATCCGCATGGGCCTGCTCATCGCACTGGCCTCCCTCGGACTCTCGCTCATCTTCGGCACGACCGGCCTCAGCAACTTCGCTCACGGCGAGCTCGTCTCGCTGGGCGGGCTCAGCGCCGCGCTGTTCATGGGACTGACCGGGAATATCTGGCTGGCCGGCGCCCTCGCTGTGCTGGCCCTCGCAGCTTTCGGCTTCGTGCAGGACAAACTGCTCTGGAAGCCGCTGCGGAAGCGGCGGCTCAGTCTGATGCAGATCATGATCGTGTCGATCGGCCTGTCCATCGTCATCCAGTACCTGTTCCAGCTCTTCTTCGGCACCGGTGTCATCCGCATCGACACGTCGACGCCCGCGACGGTGAACGTCTTCGGCGTGATCCTCACCGTCCAGTCGCTCGTCGCGATGGGGTTCTCGATCGTGGCGATCATCCTGGTGGGTCTCGGCCTCATGTACACGCGCTTCGGCCGGGCCACGCGCGCGATCAGCGACAACCCGGCGCTCGCGCAGGCCTCCGGCATCAACGTCGACCGGGTCATCAACATCGTCTGGATCGTGGGCGGCGGCCTCGCCGGCCTCGCCGGCGTATTCCTGGGCCTGGTGTTCAACGGCATCACCTGGTTCACGGGCGGGCAGATGCTGCTGCTCTTCTTCGCCGCGGTCACCCTCGGCGGCCTGGGCACCGCATTCGGCGCCTTCGTCGGATCCATGATCGTGGGCATGATGGTCGAGCTCACGAACATCTGGCTGCCCGGCGACCTGAAGTTCGCGACCGCGCTGATGCTGCTGATCCTGCTGCTCCTCGTGAGACCGCAGGGCATCTTCGGTCGAAAAGAGCGGATCGGCTAGGAGCACATCATGGAATTCTTGACTGATCTCGGATCGAGCGTCCTCTACACGCTCCTCTCGCCCACCACCGCCGCGTTCGTCCTCGCGGCGATCGGCCTCAACATCCACTTCGGCTTCACCGGCCTCATGAACTTCGGCCAGGCCGGGTTCATGCTGCTGGGGGCCTACGGCTTCGGCGTCTCGGTGAGCTACTTCGGGCTCGGCTTCTGGCCGGCCCTGCTCGTCGCTGCCGCGGCCGCCGTGGTGTTCGCGCTCATCCTCGGTATTCCGACGCTCAAGCTCAGAGGCGATTACCTCGCCATCGTGACGATCGCTGCCGCGGAGATTCTGCGGATGATCTTCAAGATGAATCTCCTCGCGGATATCACCGGCGCCTCGAGCGGCCTCCACAGCCGGGAGTACAGAGACGTGTTCAGCGCGCTCTCGCCGCTGCCCGAGGGCACCACCACGATCCTCGGCATGACGCTGACGAACACCGGCGGCAACGACTGGTGGACGCGCATCGTGGGCTGGTCGCTGGTCGCGCTCTTCCTGCTCATCGCGTGGCTCATCATCCGCAGCCCCTGGGGCCGCGTGCTCAAGGGCATCCGCGAGGACGAGGACGCCGTGCGCAGCCTCGGCAAGAGCAGCTACGCCTACAAGATGCAGGCGCTCGTCATCGGCGGCGTCATGGGCGCGTTCGGCGGAATCATCTGGACGCTGCCCTCGTCGATGCACCCCGACATGATGGGGCGCGCGATGACCTTCAACCTGTGGATGATCGTCCTGCTGGGCGGGGCGGCGACCATCTTCGGTCCCCTGCTCGGCACGCTGATCTTCTTCGCGCTGCGCATCACACTCGTCACCGCGGCGTCCGAGTTCGTGCCGAGTTCCGTCCTGACCGCAGACCAGACGGACAAGCTGGCCTGGGCGCTGATCGGCGTCGCGCTCATGCTGCTCGTGATATTCAGACCGCAGGGCATCCTCGGGAACAAGAAGGAGTTGTCGTTCAATGTCTGAGACGCAGGCGCCGGCGAAGCCGCCGGCCGACGAGAACTACCCCTACGATCGCGAGGCGCTGAGGGCGCAACTGCGCACGCTCGAGCAGACGCCCGGCGTGTCGAAGCCGGATCCGATCCTCACGGTGGAGAGGATCGAACGGCGCTTCGGCGGCATGACGGCGGTGAACGTCGAGCACCTTGAGGTGCAGCGCGGGGCGATCACCGCGCTCATCGGGCCGAACGGCGCCGGCAAGACGACCTTCTTCAACCTCATTACCGGTTTCGACCAGCCGTCGAACGCGAAACGGCTCATCGGCGGCGGCGACGCGCAGTGGACCTTCAACGGACGGACCATGCGCAGGACCGGCGCCTCGCAGGCGGCCCGAGCCGGCATGGTGCGCACCTTCCAGCTGACCAAAGCGCTCAGCCGCATGACGGTTCTGCAGAACATGCTGATAGGCGCGAACAACCAGCCGGGCGAGAACCTCTTCGTCGCCCCGTTCAAGCCGCTCTGGGCGGCGCGCGAACGGGAGAACATCGAACGGGCGAAGGATCTGCTCACGCGATTCAAGCTCGACGCGAAGATCGACGACATGGCGGGCGACCTGTCCGGCGGCCAGAAGAAGCTGCTCGAGATGGCGCGCGCGCTGATGTCGAATCCGGCGATGATCATGCTCGACGAGCCGATGGCCGGGGTGAACCCGGCGCTGACGCAGAGCCTGCTCGATCATATCCAGGCGCTGCGCGACGAGGGCACCACGGTGCTGTTCGTCGAGCACGACATGCACATGGTGCGGCACATCAGCGACTGGGTCGTGGTGATGGCTCAGGGCGAGATCATCGCCGAGGGCCTGCCCGAGACGGTGATGACGAGCCAGGCCGTGGTAGACGCCTACCTGGGTGCGCACCACGACAAGGACCTCGGCGACGACGAGGCCATCAACACCGCCGTCATCCGGGCGATCGAGACCGAGATCGCCGAAGAGGTCGAGGAGGAGAGCCGATGACCGACCCGAAGCTCGTCGTGAAGGCCGACAACCTCACCGCCGGCTACCTGCCCGGAATCAACATCCTGAACGGCTGCACGCTCGAGGCGTACCAGGGCGAACTGATCGGCATCATCGGCCCGAACGGCGCCGGCAAGTCGACGCTGCTCAAAGCGCTCTTCGGCCTGGTCGACATCCGCGACGGCTCCGTCACCCTCGACGGCGAGGACGTCACGAACACCGCCACGAACCAGCTCGTGAGCAAGGGCGTCGGGTTCGTGCCGCAGACCAACAATGTGTTCCCCTCGCTCACCATCGAGGAGAACCTGCAGATGGGGCTCTTCCTGAAACCGAAGGAGTTCGCGACCCGGCTCCAGGAGATGTGGGAGCTGTTCCCCATGCTCGTCGACCGGCGCAAGCAGCGGGCGGGCTCGCTCTCGGGCGGGGAGCGGCAGTCCGTCGCGATGGCCCGTGCGCTCATGATGGATCCGAAGGTGCTCCTGCTCGATGAGCCGAGTGCGGGCCTCTCCCCCGTGCGCCAGGACGAGACCTTCATCCGCACCCGCCAGATCAACAAGACCGGCGTGACGATCATCATGGTCGAGCAGAACGCGCGCCGCTGCCTGCAGATCTGCGATCGGGCCTACGTGCTCGACCAGGGACGCAATGCGTACGAGGGTCCGGGGCGCGAGCTCGCGAACGATCCGAAGGTCATCGAGCTCTATCTCGGCACGCTCGCCGCGGACGTCGAGGCGAAGGCCGCCGGGGGCACTGGAGCCTAGGCACCTCGCTCGGGTACCGGCGCACAGGCACCGGCGCAGCCCGCTGAACTCCTCCGCATACACGAAGAACCCCCTCCCGGTCGGGAGGGGGTTCTTCTTCGTTCGGCGAAGGGGGCGCGCTTAGAGCTGACCCTCCTCCGAGCGGACGAACACCGGAGCGTTGCTGTCGGCACCGTACTTGTAGATGCCGATCCACGCGGTCGAGGGATCGTTCTGCTCGTTCAGCGGGCCGACTCCGGCGCGCGCGACGTAGTGGATCTCCTCACCGGCGGCGATGAGGTCGCGGCACTCGGCGAAGGTGTTGCACTCCGTGCCGCCGTTCGCGCCCGACACCGCGCGCAGCTGCGCCTGGATCGCCGCGGCCGACGCGTCGCCCGCCTTCTCGGCCGCGAGCGCGACCAGGTTGACCAGGTCGTAGGCCTCCGGGCCGTAGGTGGTGTCGGCGAGCTCGCCCGAGGTGTAGGCGTCGATCAGCTGCTGGCGGAAGTCCTCGTCCACCTCGTAGCCGGGCTTGGTGCCCTGCGCGCCGTCGAGCACGCCCTCGTCGAGGTCGGTGAAGTCGACCAGGTTGCCGTCCACCAGGTAGACGTTCGACAGGTCGAGGCCCTGGCTCATCAGCTCGGGCAGGATCGACTTGACCTCATCGAAGGTGATGATGACGATCGCCTCGGCACCCGAGTCCTTGAGCGCGGTCACCTCGGCCGAGAAGCTGTTGGTGTTCGCCGCGAACTCGGCGTTCGTGCCCTTGCCGCCGTAGACGACCTCGGCACCGCCCTCTTCGACGAGCTCCTGCACGCGATCGCGCAGGCCGGTGCCGTAGGGATCCTGGAAGGTGAGGAAGCCGACCGTCGCCTTGCCGTCGCCGAGGATCAGCGAGGCGAGCGTCGATCCCTGGATCGAGTCCGAGGGGGCCGTGCGGAAGTAGAAGGGGCTCACGCCGGTCATGATCGCACCGGTGTTCGAGGGCGAACCCATGAGGATGCCGGCGCCGGTGATGTCCTCGTAGACGTGCTGCGACGAGCCCGTGCTCATGGCTCCCAGCACGAACGCCGCGTCGCTCGCGAGAATGTCGGCCGCCGATGCCTCGAGCGTCGGGCGGTTGTCGCCGTCGGCCTCGTTGCCCTCGTAGACGATCTCCACGGGGTTGCCGAGCACGCCGCCCGCCTCCTCGATCTCCGACAGGGCGAGCGAGATGCCCGCTTCGACCGGAGGCAGCAGGAAGTTGAGGCCGCCGGTCAGCGGCAGCAGGGTCGCGATCTTGAGCGTGTCGACGGTCTCGGTGCTCGAGCCGTCGTCGCCCGGCTCCTCGGCCGCGGGAGTGCTGCTGCAGCTCGCGAGCAGCAGAGCTGCGGCAGCGGTGAGAGCGAGTGCACTCGCAGTACGCTTCATCTTCATTGACGATGCCTTTCTTCGTCGGAATTCATCGGAATTCGTCTGGTCGCGGAGTTGCGACACTGCGCCCGAGCCTAGGGCAGGTTCGATACCCGGAAGAACGGAAACGGAGAACTGTCGGCCAAGTGTTAACTACTTGTGACTTATGCGTCAGCGAAGTCCCGCCTCGTAGGCGAGTATCACCGCATGCACGCGGTCGCGGAGACCGAGCTTCGTCAGCACCCGCCCCACGTGCGTCTTGACCGTCGACTCGGAGAGGAAGAGCCGCTCGCCGATCTCCGCGTTGCTGAGCCCCTCGGCGATGAGGCCGAAGACCTCCTGCTCGCGGTCGGTCAGCTCCTCGAGCACCACTGAGCCCCGAGCCGCCGGATCGGTGCCGCTCGCGCCGCCCGCCCCGTCTGCCGCGGTGCCGTCGCGGCC
>NZ_JBHSRW010000062.1:0-11734 GCF_042659205.1 Leucobacter soli | reverse complement strand
CGCCGACGCCGTCGGGCGCGGCGTCGTCGGCGTCTCCGAGCTGCGCCCTCCGGCGCTCGAGACGCTGGAACGGGCCGGTCTCGCCTGCGAGTACCTGGCTTTCGTCCACCCCGAGACGCTCGTGCCGGTCGATGCCGTCGACGGCCCCACGGTCTGCGCGGTCGCGGCCGAGGCCGGCCCGGTGCGCCTCATCGATAACCTGTTGCTGAATCCTCCCGCACCAGAAGGGATCGGGCATGCCTGATGTCGCGAAGCCGAAGCTCACCTTGACCCGACTCCTCGAGATGAAGGCGGCGGGCGAGCCGATCGTCATGGTCACCGCCTACGACTTCCCGGGGGCCCGCGCTGCGGAGCGTGCCGGGGTGGATGCGATCCTGGTCGGCGACTCCGCCGCCCAGGTCGTGCTCGGGTACGAGTCGACCGCGCAGATCTCCGTCGACGAGCTGCTGACCCTGGCGCGCGCGGCGCGGCGCGGCGCCCCTGCCACGTTCCTGGTCTGCGATCTCCCGTTCGGTTCGACCGAGGTCTCCGACGCGCAGGCGATCGAGACCGCGGTGCGCTTCGTCCGCGAAGCCGGAGCCGATGCGGTGAAGCTGGAGGGCGGCGGACCGGAGCGGCTCGAGCGGATCCGCGCGATCGTGGCGGCCGGCGTACCCGTGGTCGGGCATCTGGGGCTGACGCCGCAGACCGCGACGATGCTGGGCGGGTACCGCGCGCAGGGGCGCACGGTCGAGAGCGCCCGTCGGCTGGTCGCCGAGACGATGGCCGTGCAGGATGCGGGGGTGTGCGCGCTCGTCATCGAGGCCGTGCCGACCGACGTCGTGGCCAAGATCCTGCCGCGGGTCGCCGTGCCCGTGATCGGGATCGGGGCCGGCCCGGCCGACGGCCAGGTGCTCGTGCTGCACGACCTGATCGGCATCACCGAGGGGCGCACGCCGGTGTTCGTGAAGCGCTTCGCCGAACTCGGAACCGCGATGGCCGACGCGATCGCCGACTACTCGGACGAGGTGCGCGGCGGCCGGTTCCCCGCGGACGAGCACCAGTACCGGTCGGCTCCTGAGGCCGTGGCCGCCGCGCGGGCGGCGATCGAGGAGGGCGGCGGGGTGCGCTGACCGGTGGCGGGCCGGCGCATACCCGGCGAGGATCGGGCCGTCCGCCCGCCGTTTGCGATGAGCGCCCGCCTCGGTTAAGCTATCCCTTGGCCCAAGACCGCCGGTAGGGCTCGCAAGAGCCCCGGAACGTTCGCGAAAGCGAAGACCTGCGCAGGTACGACTCAGAAGTCGAAGGATCTCCTTCGCATTTTGAAGCTCCGTGCGTGCGCGCCGGAGCTTTTCTCGTTTTTCGAGTCGAGTCCCGGAGGCGGCAGGGCGCCGGGCGGCGACCGTCGCCCGGGCACGACAAGCTAGGGAGCGCCATGGCTACGAAGGATGCTACGGTCGCCGATCTTCAGCAGAAGTTTGAAGAGTCGAGCGCCGTTCTGCTGACTGAGTACCGCGGTCTCACGGTTGCCGAGCTGCGGAATCTCCGCAACAGCATCCGCGAGCACGCGACGTACGCCGTGGCGAAGAACACGCTGACCAAGATTGCGGCCAACAACGCCGGGATCACCGCATTCGACGACGAGCTGACCGGTCCTTCGGCGCTCGCCTTCGTGCACGGTGACACCGTCGCGGTCGCCAAGGCTCTGCGTGACTTCGCCAAGGCAAACCCTCTTCTGGTGGTGAAGGCGGGCTACTTCGATGGCAACGCCCTGACCGCCGCTGAGGTAGGCAAGCTTGCCGATCTCGAGAGCCGCGAGGTGCTGCTGGCCAAGGCCGCCGGCGCGATGCAGGCTGCTCTGGTCGGAGCTGCACAGCTGTTCGCCGCTCTGCCCGCCAAGGCCGCTCGCGGCTTCGGCGCGCTGCAGGAGAAGCAGGACGCGTAAGGATCGGCGCTCGCCGATCCGGTATCAATAGGACCCGCCGATCACGCGCAGCGTGAGGGCACACATCAAGGAGAAACATCATGGCTAAGCTTTCGACCGAGGAGCTGCTGGAGCAGTTCAAGGAGCTCACCCTCATCGAGCTCTCGGAGTTCGTCAAGGCGTTCGAGGAGACCTTCGACGTCTCGGCCGCCGCCCCCGTGGCCGTCGCCGCCGCCCCGGCTGCCGGCGCCGCCGCTGAGGCCGTCGAGGAGAAGGACGAGTTCGACGTCGTCCTCGAGTCGGCCGGCGACAAGAAGATCCAGGTCATCAAGGTCGTGCGCGAGCTGACCGGCCTGGGCCTGGGCGAGGCGAAGGCCCTCGTCGAAGAGGCTCCGAAGACCGTTCTCGAGGCTGCCAAGAAGGACGCCGCCGAGGAGGCCAAGGCGAAGCTCGAGGAGGCCGGCGCCGGCGTCAAGCTGGCCTAAGGCTTCCGCGCGCACCCGCGGCCCCGCAACGTCGGGAGCAGCGGGGCGAGGATGAGGGCGGGGTGCTTCGGCACCCCGCCCTTTCGCATCCCGGTGCCCGGGCGACGGCGCGCCCGGGCACCTCGACCAGACCGCATTCCGCGGCGGGCGAACACGCGATGAATCAGGGGAGAATCAGGGTCGGACTCGGGGTCGGATCCGCTCGCCCGGGTGTACGCTGACTGGGATTTACGAACCGAAAGGCATGCGATGGCCCTCCTCCGGCTGACCTTGCACCACTCTCGCCCGTACTGGGCATGGATCGCCGCTGTACTGGTGCTGCAGCTGCTCGCCACGATCGCCGCGCTCTGGCTCCCGAGCCTCAACGCCGACATCATCGACCAGGGCATCGCCAAGGGCGACACCGACTTCATCTGGAGCAACGGCGGCGTGATGCTGGCGGTCTCGCTCGCGCAGTTGATCTGCGCGGTGGCCGCGGTCTACTTCGGCGCGCGCACGGCGATGTCGGTCGGCCGCGACCTGCGCCGCGAGGTCTACCGCAAGGTCGACTCGCTGTCGACGCTCGAGGCGACCCGCTTCGGGGCGGGCACGCTGATCACCCGGGGCACCAACGACGTGCAGCAGGTGCAGATGCTCGTGCTGATGACCTTCAACTTCATGGTCTCCGCGCCCATCATGGCGATCGGCGGCATCATCATGGCGCTGCGCGAGGATGCGGGCATGTCGTGGCTCGTGTGGGCTTCGGTGGCGGTGCTCGCGGTGATCGTAGGGTTCCTGGTCCGGATCCTGCTGCCGCTGTTCCGCCAGATGCAGGCGCGCGTCGACGACATCAACGGCGTGCTGCGCGAGCAGATCATGGGCATCCGCGTCGTGCGGGCGTTCGTCCGCGAGCCGTTCGAGTCGGACCGCTACCGCGTCGCGAATGAGAACATCACGCGGATCTCGGTGAACGTGGGCAACGTCTTCGTGCTCATGTTCCCCGTCATCATGATGGTGCTGCACCTCGCCACGGCGGCGGTGCTCTGGTTCGGCGGCCACCGGGTCGACGCGGGCATCGTCGAGGTCGGCTCGCTGACCGCGTTCCTGCAGTACCTGCTGCAGATCCTGATCGCCGTGATGATGGGCGTCTTCATGGTGATGATGATCCCTCGCGCCGTCGTCTGCGCCGAGCGCATCCGCGAACTGCTCGACACCGAGTCGGAGCTCGCGTTCCCGGACACCGCGACCGAGCCGACCCCCGTCGCGGGGCGCATCGAGTTCGACGACGTCACGTTCGGCTTCCCCGGTGCCGAGATCCCGGTCATCAAAGGCGTCAGCTTCGTCGCCGAGGCGGGCGAGACGACCGCGATCATCGGTTCGACCGGGTCCGGGAAGACGGTGCTGCTCAACCTGATGCTGCGCCTCTACGACCCGCAGCGGGGATCGATCACGGTCGACGGTTCCCCCGTCTCCGCGCTCACGCGCGAGCAGTTGGCCGACACGCTCGGCCTGGTGCCGCAGCGCCCGTACCTGTTCTCGGGAACGATCGGCTCCAATCTGCGCTTCGGCGATGCGCAGGCGAGCGACGAGGAGCTGTGGGAGGCGCTGCGCGTCGCCCAGGGCGAGGACTTCGTGCGCGAGAAGGAGAAGCAGCTCGACGAGCCGGTCTCCCAGGGAGGCACGAGCGTGTCGGGCGGCCAGCGGCAGCGTCTCTCCATCGCGCGAGCGCTCGTGGCGAAACCGCGCGTGTACCTCTTCGACGATTCGTTCTCGGCGCTCGACGTCGCGACCGACGCCCGCCTCCGCGCGGCGCTGCCGGCGGCGACGGCCGGGGCGACGACGATCATCGTCGCCCAGCGGGTCTCGACGATCACCGAGGCGGACCAGATCCTCGTGCTCGAGGACGGCGAGCTCGTCGGCCGCGGCACGCATCACGAGCTGCTGGCCGGCAACAGCGTGTACCAGGAGATCGTCAGATCCCAGTTGACCGAGGCGGAGGCCGTCTGATGGCGAGCGATGAGACGCAGCGGACGACGGGCGCCGGCGCGACCGAGGCGGGGGAGCTCGGAGAGTTCGAGCTGCCCGACGACTACACGCCCGACGGCGACGACTGGTTCGGCGGCCAGCCGACCAAGAAGGCGAAGCACTTCTGGCCCTCGGCGAAGCGGCTGATCGGGCTGCTGGGCCCGGAGAAGTGGCTGTTCGCCTTCGTCACGCTGCTGGTGGTCGGGTCGGTGGTGCTGACGGTCATCGCGCCGAAGGTGCTCGGCGCGGCGATGGACGTCATCTTCAACGGCATCCTGGGGGCGAGACTGCCGGCGGGCGTGCCGCTCGACCAGGTCATCGCCGGCCTGCGCTCGCAGGGCCAGGATCAGTACGCCGACATGCTGGCGGGCACCGACGTGGTGCCGGGCGAGGGGATCGACTTCGGCCGCCTCGGCGAGCTGATCCTGATCGTGCTCGGCCTCTACCTCGTCGCCTCGTTCCTCATGTGGCTGCAGGGGTACCTGCTCAACGGGCTCGTGATGCGGGTGGTGTACAAGCTGCGCCAGGACATCGAGGAGAAGATCAACCGGCTGCCGCTCTCGTATTTCGACGGGCGTCAGCGCGGCGACATCCTCTCGCGGGTCACGAACGACGTGGACAACATCCAGCAGGCGCTCCAGCAGGCCTTCTCGCAGCTGGTGCAGTCGATCCTGACGATCATCGGCATCGGCGCGATGATGTTCGTCGTCTCCTGGCAGCTGGGCCTCATCGCGCTGATCGCGCTGCCGCTCTCGGGGATCATCGTCGGCATCGTCGGCGTGCGCGCCCAGAAGCTCTTCACCGCGCAGTGGAAGCGGACGGGCGACCTGAACGGGCACATCGAGGAGTCGTTCACCGGTCACGAGCTGATCCGGGTCTACAACCGCGACGCCGAGATGACGAGCGAGTTCGACGAGCGGAACGAGGCGCTCTACGACGCCTCGTTCAAGGCGCAGGCGCTCTCGGGCACGATGATGCCGGCCATGCAGTTCGTGCAGTACCTCACGTACGTGCTCATCGCCGTGGTCGGTGCGCTGCGCGTCACGGCCGGCCAGATGACCCTCGGCGACGTGACCGCGTTCATCCAGTACTCGCGCGAGTTCGCGCAGCCGATCGGCGAGGTCGCCGGCATGGCGAACATGCTGCAGTCGGGCGTCGCGTCGGCAGAGCGCACCTTCGAGCTGCTCGACGCCGAGGAGCAGGAGCCCGAGGACGCCGCCGAGCAGCTGCCGGAGCGGGCGACCGGCGACGTGCGCTTCGAGCAGGTCGGCTTCAGCTACGATCCCGAGCAGCCGTTGATCGAGGACCTCTCGCTCGAGGTGCAGCCCGGTCAGACCGTCGCGATCGTCGGCCCGACGGGTGCCGGCAAGACGACGCTGGTCAACCTGATCATGCGCTTCTACGAGCTGCGCGGCGGCAGGATCCTGCTCGACGGCATCGACATCACGCGGCTCTCCCGCGCCGAGCTGCGCGGGCATATCGGCATGGTGCTGCAGGACGCGTGGCTCTTCGACGGCACGATCCGCGAGAACATCCGCTACGGGCGCCTCGACGCCACGGACGAGGAGATCGTGGAGGCCGCGAAGGCGACGATGGTGGATCGCTTCGTACGCCAACTGCCCGAGGGATACGACACCGTGATCGCGGAGAACGCCTCGGCGCTCTCCGCGGGCGAACGGCAGCTGCTGACGATCGCGCGCGCGTTCCTCGCCGATCCGTCGCTGCTGATCCTCGACGAGGCGACCTCGTCGGTGGACACCCGCACCGAGGTGCTGGTGCAGCAGGCGATGCGAGCGCTCCGGCAGGATCGCACCTCGTTCGTGATCGCCCACCGGCTCTCGACGATCCGCGATGCGGACACCATCCTGATGATGGAGAGCGGGCGGATCGTGGAGCAGGGATCGCACGAGGAGCTGCTCGCGGCGCAGGGCGCGTACTACCGGCTGTACCGGGCGCAGTTCAGCGGCACCGACGAGAGCGAGGATGAGAGCGGCGACGAGAGCGGCGACGCGGTCGGCGGTGCAGCCGGCGGAGCGCTCGATGGGGGCGGTGCCTCCCTCCCGGCGCGGGGAGCCCCTGAACCGGGGTGACGCCAGCCTCCGAACCTGCGGTAGGCTCGTAAGGCCCCTCACGTGGCGATATCCCGGTGAACTCCCCCAGGCTGGAAACAGAGCAAGGGTAGCCGGGCTCTATCGGGTGCGTGAGGGGTCTTTCGTTCTGCGGACTCGCCCGCGCCGCAGGTGCGGCGGCAGCGGCGTCGCCGGAGGCCGGATGAACGGGTATCGGGGTTGTCGGCCTCGGCGCCCCGATCCACCCCGCGCGGCTAGGCTGGGTGCGTGGTCGCATCCCTCTATCTGACGTCTGCGGAAGGCCGAACGGGCAAGAGCGCGATCGCGCTCGGCGTGCTCGACGCCCTGCTGGTCGATGCGCCGCGGGTCGGCGTGTTCCGGCCTCTCATCCGCGATCGGCGTGCGCGGGATCGTGTGCTCGAGCTGCTGCGCTCGAAGGCGACGGCCGAAGCGCCCTACGAGTCGTGCATCGGCGCGACCTACGAAGAGGCCCACGAGGACCCCGACGCCGCGCTCGCGAGGATCGTGTCCGCCTATCGTGAGCTGCAGCGCAGCTGCGACGCCGTCCTCGTCGTCGGCAGCGATTTCACCGACGTAGCCGTGCCGACGGAATTGACCTTCAACGCGCGGATCGCCGCGAACCTCGATGCGCCCGTGATGCTGATCCTCGGCGGGCGCTGCCACGACGGCCCCGAGACGCTCGGCCAGTCGAGCCCGCGTTCGGCGGCCGAGCTCGCCCGGGTTGCGGAGCTCGGACTTCACGAACTGCGCGCGGCGCACGCGACCGTGCTGGCGGTGCTCGTGAATCGGGCCGACCCGGAGGCGTTGGACGGCATCGTCGAGGCGGTGGCCGAGGCGCTGCCACCGGAGACGCCCGTGTGGGCGGTGCCGGAGGAGGTCGCACTCGTCGCGCCGCCGGTGGCGACCGTGATCGACGCCGTCGAGGGGGAGTTGCTGTGCGGCGGCGGGACCGACGCGGGTGACGGATCCGGCGGCGAGATGCTGAGCCGCGAGGTGCGCCGGATCGTCATCGCCGGCATGGCGATGGAGCACGTGCTGCCGCGTCTGCTCGAGGGGTCCGCCGTGGTGGTGGCCGCGGATCGCGCCGAAACCCTGCTGGCGGTCGTCATGGCGCACGAGGCGCCCACGTTCCCGTCGCTCGCGGCGGTCGTGCTGAACGGCGACTTCGAGCTCTCGCACGACGTGGAGCGGCTGCTCGACGGCATCGGCTCCTCGCTGCCGGTGATCCGCACCTCGCTCGGCACCTTCGACACGGCGCAGCGGATCACCCAGGCGCGCGGCCTCCTCTCCGAGGATGCGCCCGCGCGGCTCGACACGGTCATCGGGCTGTTCCGCGAGCACGTCGACGCCGCGCTGCTGCGCGAGCGCCTGCAACTGCACCGCGGGGGCGTCCGCACGCCCACCATGTTCGCCTACGAGCTCTTCGAGCGCGCCGCACTGGCCGGCTCCCGCATCGTGCTGCCGGAGGGGTACGACGACCGGATCCTGCGCGCCGCGAGCGTGCTGCTGGCTCGCGGCACCGCACGGCTCATCGTTCTCGGAGACGAGGCGGAGGTGCGAGCCCGTGCGGCTCGGCTGGGCCTGGTGCTCGACGGGGCCGAGGTCGTGGATCCCGCGACCTCCCCGTTGCGCGAGGAGTTCGTCGCGGAGCTGCTGCGGCTGCGCGGCGCCAAGGGACTGACCCGTGGCGCGGCGGAGGATCAGGTCGCCGATGCGACGGTCTTCGGGACGATGATGGTGCAGCTCGGCCTGGCCGACGGCATGGTCTCGGGCGCGGCGCACACGACGGCGCACACGATCCGGCCCGCCCTGCAGATCATCAGGACCCGGCCGGGCGTCTCCGTCGTCTCCAGCGTCTTCTTCATGGCGCTGGCGGACCGGGTGCTGGTCTACGGCGACTGCGCCGTCAACCCCGACCCCACGGCCGAGCAGCTGGCGGATATCGCGATCTCGTCCGCCGAGACGGCGGCGCAGTTCGGCGTAGAGCCGCGCGTGGCGATGCTCTCCTATTCGACCGGCGGCTCGGGAGCGGGCGCGGATGTCGACAAGGTGCGCCGTGCGACGGAGCTGGCCCAGGCGATGCGCCCGGACCTGCAGATCGAGGGCCCGATGCAGTACGACGCGGCGGCGGATCCCGCCGTGGCGGTGGTGAAGCTGCCGGGATCCCGGGTCGCCGGCCGCGCGACCGTGTTCGTCTTCCCCGACCTGAACACGGGCAACAACACCTACAAGGCGGTGCAGCGCTCTGCCGGCGCGGTCGCCGTGGGTCCCGTGCTGCAGGGACTGAACCGGCCGGTGAACGACCTCTCCCGCGGCGCCACCGTCGATGACATCGTGAGCACGGTCGCGATCACCGCGATCCAGGCGGCGGCTTCTTCTCCCCGTCATCCTGCGGCCGCCGAAGCACCCTTCCCCCGTCATCCTGCGGCCGCCGAAGGCGGATCGCAGGATCCGACCCGGCTCGAGACGGGGGTCTGAGGAGATGAGCGCGATCCTCGTCGTCAACGCCGGGTCATCCTCCATCAAGTACCAGGTGATCGAGGTCGGGAGCGAGCGGCGTCTCGCCTCGGGGCTCGTTGAGCGGATCGGCGAACCCCTCGGGCGGCTGATCCATCGGGGCGAGTCGGGATCGATCTCCGTCGAGACCGAACAGGCGATCGGCGACCACTTGGAGGGCTTCGCTCTGCTCGCGCAGGCGTTCGCGGAGGCGGGCCGGTCGCTCGAGTCGCTCGGCATCGCGGCAGTGGGGCACCGGGTGGTGCAGGGCGGCAGCGAATTCGTCGAGCCGACCGTGATCGATGACCGCGTCGCGGCGCGCATTCTCGGGCTCGCGGAGCTCGCACCGCTGCACAATCCGGGCAACCACCAGGCGATCGCGGCGGCAAGGACGGCGTTCCCCGGGATTCCGCACGTCGCCGTGTTCGACACCGCCTTCCACCGGACTCTGCCGCCCGCCGCCCGCACCTATGCGCTGGATCCGGCCGTCGCCGCCGAGCACGGGGTGCGGCGCTATGGATTCCACGGTATCTCGCACGAGGTGGTCTCGCGCCGGGCCGCCGCGTTCCTCGGGAGGCCGGTGCATCAGCTGAAACAGGTCGTGCTGCATCTCGGCAACGGGGCCTCGGTCTGCGCCGTCGACCGGGGCCGCTCGGTCGCGACCTCGATGGGGTTGACGCCGCTCGAGGGGCTCGTCATGGGGACGAGGAGCGGAGACATCGACGCGGGCGCGCTGCTGCACCTGATGCGGGCGGGGTACGACGAGAATCGCCTCGACCGCCTGCTCAACACCCGGTCGGGACTGCTCGGCCTCGCCGGTTCCAACGATATGCGCGACGTGCGCGCCGCAGCAGACCGGGGTGATGCCGCGGCCGTGCTCGCGCTCGACGTCTACGTGCAGCGGATCCGCCACTACCTCGGCGGCTACCTCGCGCTGCTCGGCGGAGCCGATGCGATCGTCTTCACCGCCGGAGTGGGCGAGAACAGCGCACCGCTCCGCGCCGAGGTCTGCGCGGATCTCGAGTGGTTCGGGATCCGCATCGACGCCGCGCGCAATGCGGTGGCGAGCGGCGAGGCCCGGGCGATCAGCGCTGACGACTCCCGCGTCTCCGTCCTCGTCGTCCCGACCGACGAGGAGGCGGAGATCGCCCGCCAGACCTGGGTGCTCGTCTCCGGGTAGGCGCGCTCGTCGAAGCGGCCGGCAAGCCGTCCTGACCGACGCGCCGCACGTACGAAGCCCGGATCCGCGCCCTCACCGCGCCGATCCCGGCGGAGTGGAACCCGTGATCGGCGGTGCCGGGAGGGCGATCCGCGGCGCGTCGGTGCCCCGGAACCTTCGCCTGTCCTGCGCGTTATCGAATCGTGAACAGCGGACTGCGTCCCGATTCGCGCGCAGCTCCACGGATTCCGCGGCCCGAGCTGGTTGTAGCGCTGCCGGATCGCGGGCTCGGAGAAGTTCAGGCGTCGACCGATCTCGCCGAAGGAGAGACGTCCGTCGACACGGAGCTGGTCGATGATGTCGCGATCGACGTCGTCGAGCAGCTGACCGTTGCCGTGAGCGGAAGCCTCCATGGCCCCGAGTGTACTGCTGCACGTCGGTCGCGCAGCGGGATGATTGTCGGACGCCGCCGGTAGCATGGACCCCGTGGCTACCGCACTGTACCGCCGTTACCGGCCAGAGGCCTTTTCCGAGATGATCGGGCAGGCTCATGTGACCGAGCCGCTGATGACCGCGCTGCGCACCGGGCGGATCGGGCACGCCTACCTCTTCAGCGGCCCGCGCGGCTGCGGCAAGACCACGTCGGCGCGCATCCTGGCCCGGTGCCTCAACTGCGCCGAGGGGCCGACCGACACGCCGTGCGGCACCTGCCCGAGCTGCACCGAGCTCAGCCGGGCCGGCGGCGGGTCGCTCGACGTGGTCGAGATCGACGCGGCGAGCCATGGCGGCGTCGACGACGCGCGCGATCTGCGCGAGCGCGCGGTGTTCGCGCCGGCGCGGGACCGTTTCAAGATCTTCATCATCGACGAGGCGCACATGGTCACCGCGGGCGGCTTCAACGCGCTGCTCAAGATCGTCGAAGAGCCCCCGCCGCACATCAAGTTCATCTTCGCGACGACCGAGCCCGACAAAGTCATCGGCACCATCCGCTCGCGCACCCACCACTACCCGTTCCGCCTGATCGCCCCGGGGGCGCTGATCGACTACGTGCAGCAACTGTGCGACAGCGAGGGCGTGCAGGTCGAGCCCGGTGTGCTCCCCCTCGTCGTCCGATCCGGTGGCGGCTCCGTGCGAGACACCCTCAGCATCCTCGATCAGCTCATCGCTGGCAGCGAGGGCACCCAGGTGACGCTCGAGCGCGCGACCGGACTGCTCGGCTACACGAGCACCGAACTGATCGACGAGACGGTCGTCGCGCTGGGTTCGGGCGATGCCGCGCAGGCGTTCGCCGCGACCGACCGCGTGGTGCAGACGGGGCAGGATCCGCGCCGCTTCGTGGAGGATCTGCTCGAGCAGCTGCGCGACCTCATCGTGATCGCCGCCACCTCGGTGGAGGGGGCATCGGCGGTCTTCCGCGGGGTGCCCGCCGATCAGCTGCAGCGCATGTTCGAGCAGTCCCAGCTCTTCGGCCGCGGCCGGCTCTCGCCGATCGCCGACACGGTGAGCGAGGCGCTCGACCGGATGACCGGCGCGACCGCGCCGCGCCTCCACCTCGAGCTCATGATGGCGCGCGCCCTCGTCGGCCCCGCGCAGCCGG
>NZ_JBHSRW010000061.1:0-11892 GCF_042659205.1 Leucobacter soli | reverse complement strand
CACGACCACCGCCGCCGGCCCGGGGCGCACCTCGCCGCGGCCGGCGAACTCCAGCTCGCCCGCGCGCACGACGCCCTCCGACAGTTCGCCGGAGAACACGCTCGACTCGCCGATGAACTTGGCGACGAACAGCGTGCGCGGCGCCTCGTAGAGCTCGTGGGCCGTGCCCACCTGCTCGATGCTGCCCTCGTTGAACACGACGATGCGGTCGGAGAGCACGAGCGCCTCCTCCTGATCGTGGGTGACGTAGATGAACGTGCTGCCGAGTTCGCGGTGGATGCGGCGCAGCTCCATCTGCAGCCACTCGCGCAGCTTCTTGTCGAGAGCGCCGAGCGGCTCGTCCATGAGCAGGATCGGGGGGTCGTAGACGACGGCGCGAGCGAGCGCGACGCGCTGCTGCTGGCCGCCCGAGAGCTGCCTCGGGTACCGATCCGCGTACTCCGAGAGACGCACCATCTCCAGCGCCTCGGCGACGCGGCGCTTCCGCTCCTCCTTCGGCACCTTGCGCTGCTTCAACGGATACTCGACGTTGTCGGCGACCGTCATGTGCGGGAAGAGCGCGTAGTGCTGGAAGACGACGCCGAGGTTGCGCTCGTGCGCCTTCAGCTTCTCGAGCGGCTGGTCGTTCAGCTGCATGGTGCCGGTGCTCGGCTCGATGAAGCCCGCGATCAGGTTCAGCGTGGTCGTCTTGCCCGAGCCCGAGGGGCCGAGGAAGGTGAGGAACTCGCCCCGCTGCACGGCGAGGTCGATCTCGTTGAGCGCGACGGCCTCGCCGTACGACTTCGAGAGTAGACGAAGGTTGAGGATCGTATCGTCGGTCATGACTGGGTCCTTAGGTCTCAGGTGCGGTCGAGTGTCGTGGGCCGGGATCATCCGGCGCTCTTGCGGCCTCGGCGCGAGAGCGGCACGACCACGAACTGGTAGAAGAGGAAGGCGAGGATCACGGTCGCCAGGATGAGCGAGGCGGCCGCCGCGATCGTCGGATCCGTCGTGCGCGTGACGCTCGTGTACATCATCATGGGAAGCGTCTGCAGCGACGGGCTCACCATGAACTGCGAGACGATGACCTCGTCGAAGCTCGTCACGAAGGCGAAGACGGCGCCGGCAGCGACGCCCGGTGCGATGAGCGGCACGGTCACGGTGAAGAACGTCTTCAGCCGGCCGGCCCCGAGACTCGCGGCGGCGAGCTCCAGGCTCCGATCGTAGCCCGAGAGGCTCGCGTTCACCGCGATCACCACGAGCGGGAGCGCGAGGGTGACGTGCACCATCACGAAGCCGAACATCGTGCCGGCGAGTCCTGTGCGCAGGAAGAACGTGTAGACGCCGGCGCCGACGATGATCGCGGGAACGATCATCGGCGTGAGCATCAGGGTCTGCGCGAGGCCCGCGAGCCGGCTCTTCGACCGGTTGATCGCGAGCGCGGCGAGCGTTCCCAGCACCGTCGCGAGGGTCGCCGCGAACAGGGCGATGGCGGCGGAGTTGCCGAGCGCCTGGAGCCACCGGGGATTGGTGAAGAACGACTCGTACCAGCGGGTCGACCATTCCTTCGGAGGGAACTGGAAGCTCGCGTCGGCCGCGAACGAGATCGGGAACACCGCGAACATCGGCGCGATGAGCCAGATCGCGATGACGACCGCGACCACGGTGAGGAGCCCCTTGGTGAGTGGGCGGACGGTGTTCATGCTTTGCTCCCTCCGACCATGTCCTGCACCGAGCTGCCGGTCTTCTTGCCGATGTACTGGGCGACGCCGAGAATCAGGAGCGTCACGAAGAGGAGCACGAAGCCGATGACCGCGCCGTGGCCCCATTGCGCGAGGCCCTGCACCTGGCCCTGGATGAGCGTGGAGAGGAACGCGTCCTGCGAGCTGCCGAGCATGGCCGGTGTGATGTAGAAGCCGAGCGCCATCACGAAGCACAGCAGCGCGCCCGAGGCGACGCCCGGCAGGCTGAGCGGCAGATAGATCGAGACGAAGGCCTTCGATGGCCGTGCACCGAGGCTGATCGCGGCGGTGAGCAGCCGCGAATCGATCCGCGACATCGTTGCGTAGATCGGCAGCACGACGAATGGCAGCAGCACCTGCGCCATACCGATCAGCACCGCGGTCGGCGTGCGCATGATGCCGAGCTCTTCGACACCGAACAGCGCCACGAACTGGCCGATCGGACCGCTGTCCTGCAGCAGCACGACCCAGGCGAAGGTGCGCACCACCATGCTCGTCCAGAAGGGGATCAGCACGATCAGCATGAGCAGGTTGCGCGTCGTCGGCTTCACCACCGTCATGAAGAAGGCGAAGGGGAAGGCGAGGATCACGCAGATGATCATCACCCAGAAGCTGATGAACAGCGTGCGCCAGAGCACGGCGAGATTGACCGGCTGTGCGAAGAACCACTCGAAGTTCTGCAGGCCGGGCTGGGGATGCGTGAAGGCCTCGACGAGCACCGTCAGCATCGGATAGAAGTAGAAGGCCGCGAGCACGACGAACGCCGGCAGCAGCGCGAGCAGCAGCATGCCGCCCGCCTTCGAGCCCGCCCTGGCCGGCTTCTTCGACCCGCCGGCCGTCCGTATCGCGCGCGTGGAGAGTTCCGAGAACTGCGTGGTATCAGGTCCTGATGACATCGATCCGTCTTTCACCTCGAAGGGTCGGGAACCCGGGTCGCCGATCAGGCGCCTGCGACGATTCCGGCCCAGCGATCCTGCAGCGGGGCCACCCCGTCGGCGTCGGCCCAGAAGGGCAGGTCGAGCGCGACCGACGTCGCCTCGCGCTCGGCCGTCGTCGTGATGTAGCTCGAGGTCAACTCGTCGACATCGGGCGCGGACTGGGTGTTGATGGGCGAGTAGCCGCTCTCCTCGGTCCACTGGTTCTGCTGCGCCGCGCCGTACGCGTAGTTGATCGCGTAGTAGGCGGCCTCGGCGTTCGGAGACCCCTTGATGATCGCGAAGTAGTCGACGATCGAGATCCAGTCGGTCCAGACGGCCTGGATCTGAGCGCCGTTGCGCTCTGCGGCGAGCGCGCGGCCGTTCCACACGCCGCCGACCTTGGCCTCGCCCGACTCGAGCATTTGCTGCGCCTGCGCGCCGGTGGCGTAGAACACGATGTCGCCCTTGATCGACTCGATCTTATCGAGCCCCTTGTTGGCCCATTCGGCCGAGAACGGCTCGGACGCCGGATCCCACCCGGCTGCGATCGCCGCGCCCTGCACGATCGAACCGTCGATCTGACCGTCGCCGCTGTTCAGCGCCCGGGTGCCCGGGAACTTCGCGGTGTCGTAGAAGTCGGCCCACGACTGCGGGCCGTTGTCGCCGAACGTGTCGGTGTTGTAGGTGATCATCATCGCGTAGGCGATCGAGGGCACGCCGCACTCGGTGGCGTCCAGGAGGCTCTCGGGGACGTTCGACAGGTCGAGCTTCGACTGGTCGAGCTTCTAGAAGAGCACGCCGCACTCGCGAGAGATCTGGTCTCCGTACGATGAGACGAAATCCCACTGGTAGCTGCCGGTGTCGACCTGCGCCTGGATCTTGGCCAGCGTCTGCGGCGAATCCTCGTTGACCGTCGCACCGGACGCGTCCGCGAACGGCTTGAAGAAGGCGTTCATCTGCGCCTCCTGCGTCGTGCCGCCGTCGGCAGCGTAGGTGAGGGTGACGCCCTGCAGCACGCCCTCGGCGACCTCGCCGGCGACCGGGTCGGTGAGCGGGGGGATCGGCGCGGACGTGCCACCGCCGGAGCACGCGGCCAGCATCAGCGCACTCGCTGCGCCGAGGGCCGCGACGGTCAGTCTCTTGTGCTTCACAGAAATCTCCTTTGATTTGCGGGTGCCCCCACCGTAGTCGCCGCCCGCGGGCCGAACCATCGTCCTGCGGTAAAGATCCGATGAGATGCTTCATACTTCTGTACATTCGATGTCCCGGATCGGCGCACGCGCTCACGACGGCACCTGCGACGATGCCTGCGGCAGTCGTAGAATCGAGCCGTGGCAGGCCGAGCCACCGTGCCGCTTGCAGATCGGAGCCTGAGATGAGCACCACGGTTTTCACCGGCGGAACCATCGTCGTCGAAGCTCGACGCGACGGACGGACGGTCACGAGCAACGCGATCGCCTTCGAAGGCGACCGCGTCGTGGCCCACGGCCCCGAAGCAACGGCGCTTGCGGAACGTCCGGGCTCGCAGATCGTCGACCTCGCCGGCGGCACCCTGATCCCCGGGCTCGGCGAGGGCCACGCGCATCCGGTGCTCGGAGGGCTCGAGTCCATGGGTCCGCAGGTGCGCGACGCGGAGGATCTGGACGGCATCATCGCCGCGGTGGGAGCCTGGCGGCGTGAGCATCCCGAAGCCGAATGGATTGTCGGGGGCAGCTACGACGCGACCTTCGCACCCGGCGGGCTCTTCGACGCACGCTGGCTCGATGCCGTGACCGGCGACGTCCCGACGATCCTGCGCGCCTGGGACTACCACACCGCCTGGGTGAACTCCGCGGCGCTCGCTGCCGGAGGGATCACCGCGGACACCCCGGATCCGGAACTCGGCCGCATCGTCCGTCGAGAGGACGGGACTCCGCTCGGCACGCTGCAGGAAGCCGCCGCGAACGACTTCCTCGCCGAGGTCGTACCGCCCTTCTCCCTGGAGGATCGCGTCGCCGCGATCGAGTCGGCCACGCAGGCTTACGCCGAGCAGGGCACGACCTGGGTGCAGGACGCATGGGTGGATCCCCGCGACGTGACGACCTATCTCGCGGCCGCCGCGGCCGACCGCCTGCGCACCCGGGTGAACCTCGCCTTCCGCGCCGACCCGTTCACCTGGCGCGAGCAGGTCGCCGAGTTCGCCCGGCTGCGCGCGAGCATCCGCGAACTGGCCCACCCGAGGCTGAGCGCCGAGACCATCAAGTTCTTCGTCGACGGCGGCATCGAGAACCACACGGCCGCCCTCATCGACCCCTACGCGGATCGCCCGGACGAGCGCGGCCTGCCCAATTGGAGCGCCGAAGAGCTCCACGCCGCCGCGCTCGCCTTCGACGCGAGCGGCTTCCAGCTGCACCTGCACGCGATCGGCGACCGCGCGAATCGCACGGCCCTCGACGCACTCGGCGCCGTGGAGGCGCAAAACCCGCCGCGCGAGCGCAGCAACGTCATCGCGCATGTCGCGATGCTCGCCCCCGGCGACGCCGAGCGCTTCGCCGAACTCGGGGTGATCGCGAACTTCGAGCCCTACTGGGCGCAGTGCGACCCGGTGATGGAAGCGCTCACCATCCCGCACATCGGGAAGGAGCGCGAAGGCTGGCAGTACCTGATCGGATCGGTCCTGCACAGCGGGGGCACCGTCTCGTTCGGCAGCGACTGGCCGGTCACCACCAAGGACTGGCGCCCCGCGATGGCTACGGCGGTGACCCGGCACAGCCACCTCGAGCCGACTGCGGAGGCCTGGCTGCCGGAGGAGCGGATCACCCCCGGTGCCGCCCTCGCCGCCTACACGACCGGCACCTCCCGCCAGGCGCTCGCGCCCGAACGGGGCACGCTCGAGATCGGCATGGTCGCCGACGCTGCCTGGCTCTCCGCCGATCCGCTGACCGTCGACCCGAACGCCATCCCGGAGGTCGCGGTGCGGGGCACCTGGCTCGCCGGCGAACGGATCCACTGAGCCGGCAGCGCGAATCGAGACTCGCGACTCGCGGATTCGACGTCCACGTGCGCGGAGGTCGGGCGTACCATCGCATCAGGACCGTTCTAAGGAGCTCCCGTGTCGAATCCCACTGATCAGCAGCCGCATCTGCGCCGAGCACTCGGCCTTACCGGACTCACCTTCTTCGGTGTCACCTACATGACCGTGATCACGGTCTTCACCACCTACGGCATCGTCAACCAGGTCACCGACGGGCATCTGCCGGCCGCCTACGTGCTCGCGGTCATCGCGATGCTCTTCACCGCGGCCAGCTACGGTGCGATGGTGCGCCGTTACCCGGTCGCGGGATCCGCGTACACCTACACGCAGCAGAGTTTCGGCGGGACCGCCGGCTTCCTCACCGGATGGGTGATGCTGCTCGACTACCTGTTCATCCCGATGATCAATTTCATGCTCATCGGCATCTACCTGAACACGCAGTTCCCCGCGATCCCGGTATGGGTGTTCACCCTCGTGGCGCTGCTGCTGGTGCTGCTCTTCAACGTGCTCGGCATCACGCTCGTGAACAAGGTGAACATGGCGATCATCGCGCTCTCGGTGATTCTCGTGATCGTCTTCATGGTGCTCGCCTTCAAGTTCGCCCTCGGCGGGGACATGGAGGTGAACCTGATCGAGCCCTTCACCTTCGGCGAGGGCGGCATCGGCGCGGTCGCCTCCGGTGCGGCGATCCTCGCGCTCTCGTTCCTCGGTTTCGACGCGGTGTCGACGCTGTCGGAGGAGGCGAAACGGCCCCGCAAGGACATTCCACGCGCGATCCTGCTCTCGACGCTCGTCGGCGGTTTCTTCTTCATCCTGGTCGCGTGGGCCGGCGCGATCGCGTACCACCCCGACTGGACCGCGCTCTCGGATGCCGAGATCGAAGCCGCCGGTGTCACCGTGATGAACAACATCGGCGGCGAGGCGTTCACCGCCTTCTTCGTCGCCGTCTACGTGGTCGGCGCGTTCGGATCCGGCATGACCGGCCAGGTCTCGGTCTCCCGCATCCTCTACGCGATGGGCCGCGACGGGATGCTGCCGAAGCCGCTCTCGCGCCTGCACCGCCGCTACGGCACCCCGGTCGTCGCCGCCTGCGTGGTGTCGTTCTTCGCGCTGTCGGCCCTGTTCCTCTCGCTCGACGTGGTCGCGTTCATGATCAGCTTCGGCGCCCTCGCCGCGTTCGCGATGGTGAACCTCTCGGTGATCCGCACCTACGTGTTCCCGAAGGGCGGGCGCCGCGAGTCGTTCGGCTTCTGGCGGGTGGTGCGGTATCTGGTGATGCCGCTGATCGGTTTCGCGCTGACGATCTGGCTGTGGACCTCCCTCGAGCCGACCACCTGGCTGGTCGGTGCGATCTGGATCGTCGTCGGCATCGGCATCATCGCGATCGTGACCGGTGGGTTCCGGCGCCCGGTCCCGAAGATGGACTTCTCGGAGCAGGATCCGACCACGGAGCAGATCGATGCCCTCGCCGACGAGTTCCCGCTGGAGGGCGACCGCGCATAGGAGAAAGCATCGCTTTCGACACGCGGTCGCGGCGGCCACTGCCGCCGGCCACAAAGCGCAGCGAAGGCTGGAGCGAGGATAGACGAGAGCATCGCTCTCGTCCCGAGCTCGCCGCGGCCACCGCCGGCGCTCGGTCAGAAATCTGCAGTCCGTCAGCCGGATTTCGCGAGAATCCCTGACGGACGGCAGATCTCCGACGCCGGGCCGGGCGCAGGGGTCAGCGCAGGTGCTCGACGTCAGCCGCGCTGACCGTCAGCTGCCCGCCGGTGGGCAGGTCGACGATCAGCTCGCCGCCCTCGTCGAGCGCGACCGCGCGTCCGTCGACGATCTCTCCCCCGGGCAGGTGCACCCGCACCTCGGTGCCGAGCGTCAGGGAGTGGCGCAGCACGCGGGTCCGAGCGGCGCCGGGGTCGGTCCGCGCCAGCTCGACCAGGTGCAGCAGTTCGCCGGCGACGGCGGAGAGCACGCGGTCGGCCAATTCGGGGCCGCCGGGTTCGTCGAGCGTCGCGATCTCGGGGACCTCGGCGTCGGCGGCCAGCAGCGAGGTCGCCCGCTCGCTCGGCAGCTCCCACTCCGGGATCAGCAGGTTGATGCCCGCTCCGACGATCACCGCGGGCGGCTCGCCGCCGCCGATCGGCACCAGCTCGCAGAGGATCCCGCAGAGCTTCGACCCCGGTCGCCCCGCTTCGGCGTCGGCCTCGTCGCGGACATGCACGTCGTTCGGCCATTTCGTCCCCACCCGGTGCCCCGGCCCGAAGAACGGCTGCAGCGCGGCGACGACGGCGGAACCGGCGAGCAGCGGCAGCCAGCTCGCGCTCAGCGCGTCCGGAGCCGTAGCACCCCCAACGGAACGAACACCACCAGCACCAGCACCAGCACCTGCCCCGGTGCCGCGCACGAGGATCGACATGGCCAGCGCGGTGCCCGGAGGGGTCGTCCAGTCGCGGCCCTGGCGGCCGCGTCCCGCTGTCTGATCCGCCGTCGCGAGCAGCGCGCCGTGCGGCAGCGCGGATCCTTCGCGCTCCAGCAGCTCGCGCAGCGCGGCGTTGGTCGACCCGATGCTCTCCAGCCAGTCGACACGGGGCAGCAGTTCGCGCGTTCGGGGCAGCTTCACAAGGGCCCAGCCTACTCGTCCGGCCTCCCTGCGCAGCCGTATCGAGCGCCGGCCTCAGTGGGAATCTCACAAGAGAAGCTCCGTCTTCTTTATCGAAAGCCTACGAGGTTCGGTATCAGCACCGCGCTAGGCTGGCTCTCGTGACCGCAGAGACCGCACAGACCCCCGTACCCGGCGCCGAGAGCAGCGCCGAGAGCGCACCCGTGCCCACGACGGCGGCGAAGATCACCGATCATCGCCGGAAGTATCAGGAGGCCGTGGGCGACCGCGACGCCGCAGCAGCAGCCAAGCAGCACCCGCGCGGCAAGATGACGGCGCGCGAACGCGTGGCCGCCCTGCTCGATCCCGGGTCCTTCGTCGAGTTCGACAAGTACGTCCGCCACCGCAGCCACGGCTTCGGCATGGAGCAGAGCCGCCCGTTCGGCGACTCCGTCGTCACCGGGTCCGGCACGATCCACGGCCGCCAGGTCGTCGTCTATTCGCAGGACTTCACCACGTTCGGCGGCTCGCTCGGCGAGGTCGCCGGTGAGAAGATCGTCAAGGCCATGGAGTTCGCGCTCCGGATCGGCGCCCCGATCCTCGGCATCCTGGACTCGGGCGGAGCCCGCATCCAGGAGGGCGTCGTCGCCCTCTCGAAGTACGCGAGCATCTTCCGGCTCAACACCAAGTGCTCCGGCGTGATCCCGCAGATCTCGATCGTGATGGGCCCGTCGGCCGGCGGCGCCGTCTACTCGCCCGCGCTCACCGACTTCGTGATCATGGTCGACAAGACCAGCCACATGTTCGTCACCGGCCCCGATGTCATCAAGACGGTCACCGGCGAGGAGGTCGGCTTCGAGGAGCTCGGCGGCGCGCTGACGCACAACAAGACGAGCGGCGTCTCGCACTACCTCGCGAGCGACGAGCTCGACGCGCTCGACTACGCCCGCGCGCTGATCGGGTTCCTGCCCGACAACAACCTCGCCGAATCCCCGATCTACGACAGCGACACCGCGCTCGAGATCACCGACGCCGATCGCAGGCTCAACGGCGTGATCCCCGACAGTCCCAATCAGCCGTACGACATGAAGCTCGTCATCGAGGGCATCCTCGACGGCGGCGACTTCCTCGAGGTGCAGCCGCTCTTCGCGCCCAACATGCTGATCGGCTTCGGCCGCGTCGAAGGCCGCACGGTCGGGATCATCGCGAACCAGCCCGCGCAGATGGCCGGCACGCTCAACATCGACGCGAGCGAGAAGGCCGCGCGCTTCGTGCGCTTCTGCGACGCGTTCTCGATCCCCATCCTCACCCTCGTCGACGTGCCCGGATACCTGCCCGGCACCGACCAGGAGTTCCAGGGCGTGATCCGTCGCGGCGCGAAGCTGCTCTACGCCTACGCCGAGGCGACCGTGCCGCTCGTCACGATCATCACCCGCAAGGCCTACGGCGGCGCGTACATCGTGATGGGGTCGAAGCAGATGGGCGCCGACTTCAACATCGCCTGGCCGACGGCGGAGATCGCGGTGATGGGCGGCGCGGGCGCCGTGAACATCCTCTACCGCAAGGAGCTCGCGGCCGCTGCCGAGCGCGGCGAGGACGTCGAGGCGCTGCGCGCGTCGCTGACGGCGAAGTACACCGCCGACGTGACCTCGCCCTTCCTCGCGGCGGAGCGCGGCGAGATCGACAACGTGCTCGAACCGGCTGGCACCCGCCTCGCCGTGATCAAGGCGCTGCGCGGCTTGCGCGGCAAGCGCGACGAACTGCCTGCCAAGAAGCACGGCAACATTCCGCTGTGACGTCAGTTGGTGAAGAATCGAGGCCCACGATGAATGAGCCGAGTCAGGGCGCCGGCACGCCGATCTTCGATGCGATCGTGGATCGCGGCATCAGCGACGCGGTCGCCGAGGAGCTCGCCGAGGCCGTACCGCCACCGGATGCCGCCGCCCGCGATGCGGCCAGGCGGCAGGAGGCCGGCCCGGTCGACGACGCGCTGCACGACGACGAGTTCCGCTTCATCACGCGCGGCGTCAGCGATGAGGAGCGTGCGGCCGTGATCGCCGTCCTTTCCCAGGTGCGGGCCGAGCAGACGAAGCGCGCCAAGCGCGTGGAGCGGCGTGAGCTGCAGCCCTGGGCTCGGTCTCAGCGGGTGCCGGAGGGCATCGCCGATCTGCTCGCGGACAGCTGAACACGCGCCGATCGGCGCGGAGTAGCCTGGGAGCGTGACTGCAGCAGGAGGAACGGCCGAGGCGCGAGCGCAGCTCGCGTCGGCCCTGGAGCGCGGGGTCGGGATCGACTTCATCCCACAGGGCGATCCCGGCGACCTCGCACTGCGACGCTCGGCAGTGCTGATCCTCTTCGGCGAGCTCGACGCGGTGCCCGCCCGAACGGGCGACGGCCTCGCCGCGCCGCGGGAGCTCGACGTGCTGCTGACCCGACGATCCGACACGATGCGGCACCATCCGGGGCAGATCGCCTTCCCGGGCGGCGGGGTCGAGGCGGAGGATCGGGACTCCTCTGCGACCGCCCTGCGCGAAGCCTCGGAGGAGACGGGTCTGGACCCGCGGGGCGTCGAGATCCTCGGCGAGCTGACGCAGCTGCACATCCCGGTGAGCAGCAACCTCGTCACGCCGGTCGTCGGCTGGTGGCGTCTGCCCAGCGAGATCGCGGCGGATCACAGCGAGTCGGTCGAGGTGATGCGCGTGCCCGTCGCCGAACTACTCGATCCCGCAGCCCGGGGCACCTCGGTGCTGCGGCGCGGCCCGGTCACGCATCGCGGAGCGGCGTTCCGGCTGAGCCCCCGCTTCGGCGAGCATCTCGTCTGGGGTTTCACAGGGATGCTGCTCTCGAGCCTCTTCGACGGGCTCGGCTGGGCCGAGCCGTGGGACCGCTCGCGACTCTTCGAGGTCTGAGCACGACCCCGATCACGGCTTCTCCTGTTAGAGGTCGAACACGCCGGGAACGTCCGGCGCGAGTGCGCCCCGAGTCATCGCGGCGAAGCTCGAGACCGCCTGCTGGTCGGTGAACGACGAGACGAAGTCGAGGATCGCCCGGGCCCGCCCCTGCCGCACGAGGCCGGCCTCCGAGATGTCTCCGTGCACCAGCTCCGGCCGCTCGGACTGCAATCGGAAGAGCTGCTCCGTCGACTCCTCGACCCACTCCAGCAGGCCGCGCGGGGCGCGCTGCGCGTCGTACGGGTCGGTGAGCCAGGCCTCGTACCCGAGCACCAGCTCTTCGAGCACGCGCGCCTGCCCGCGCTGCGCCTGGGCCAGGTTCGGCCGTTCGAGCACGAAATGCGCGTGCACGAATTTGAGGACGGCAACCTCGTGCCAGGCCTGCCGGCCGAGTCGCACGTGCCCGCCTCGCAGATGCGGATCATCCTCGACCACGATGGAGGATCGGAGCCGCTCGATCCAGCGCCGCGTGAAGTCGGACACCGCCCGCTCGCTCGCGATACCGCCGTCGTAGGGGGCCGCGAGCAGCTCGTCGGCGAGCTCGTCCGAGACGCGCTGCACGGCGGATCCGAACACGTCGCGGTCGGCGATCCAGCCGTCCTTGGTCCGCAGCCGCCGCCACAGCAGCTCGAGCGAACGACCGGGGCGGCGCCACTCCGCCTCCAGCGCGCTGCGCGGGGCCGCGTCGAGGTCG